>JAGLHQ010000026.1 GCA_023143375.1 Planctomycetota bacterium | reverse complement strand
TCGTGATGGCCCAGATGAACGTGTATTGACGAGATGGTTTTCAGCAATTCGTTGTGCTGGAGACTGGTAAGCTTTTGTGAGACGCCGCTGTGATGATGGTCGTATACCACAAATACGCCGGCAACCGCTTCGGCATCGGGGTTATTCAACTGCTCGGCGGTGAGCTTTTCGCGGACAAGATCCCTTACCGCCTCGGAACGGTTCGTATAACCCTGCAACGCGATAACTTCGTCAAATTTTTCCAGAAGTGACGCCTCAAGCGAAACGCCTATTCTTTGCATATTTCCCATCTCAACTCCACAAAAACAGATACCGTATTCTACAATAACAAACGCTGATTTTAAAGCGATTTTAAGGGCAAAATCAGGACAAAAAACTTTTCCGGAATGACTTAAAAAGAGGCCTTTTAAAGGGCTTAAATGCGTTTTTTGGACGTAAAATCCATATTTGAGGCCGCTTTGCTTGAATCGAGATCTCGATTTTGATATAATAACCTTAGTAGCAAGCAGCAGAAAAAGGCTGTTTACGTGTGGCTTCGGAGAGCCAAAAGGGTGATTATTAACTGTCTTGAAATTGCCTTCCGCAAGGTAACGTCGGTAGTGTGTACGGCTGGTTTCAAGACGTATTTTTCAGGGGGCTTATGATGGATGACGCTGTATTTGAAGGTAAACTTAACGAATTGGTAAATGAAATTGGCGCATTGCCGGGACCGCAGCGAGAAAAGCTGATAGGCTTGGCAAAGCAGACCAACAACTGCCACAAAAAACTCAAGGACGGCATGGGACGTCTGCAGGAGTCTCTTGACTACCTTAGAGTAAGTGTTAAGTATCTGATCTTCGATCTGGAGGCGACACAGCGTGAAAACGCACACCTTAAGAAAATGCTTAAGGACAAAAACGGTTAGCCCCCGGCATCGATAACGTGACAGTTAAAGGGCTGTATGCCTTTTACACAATTTCGAGCACCGATCCGGCGGGTTAGTACTCCTCGGATCGGTGTTTTTTTAACGAGGATATTCTCGATGAAAAAAAATATATTCCTGATATTATTGATAGCAATATCTGCGACCACTCTGTACGCAATCACTATTGACGTTGTCATCGAAACGACAATGGGTGATATAGCGGTGGAACTGTATCCGGACATCGCGCCGCTTACGGTAACGAACTTTGTCGCCTATGCAAACGATGATTTCTACGATGGACTTATCTTTCATCGAGTCTGGGAGGACTTCATGATCCAGGGCGGCGGTTATGATCCTAACCTGATAAAGATGGACCCGACCAGACCGCCGGTTCTAAACGAATACAACCTCAGCAATATTCGCGGGACGATCGCTATGGCAAAAGTTGGTGACAATCCGGATTCTGCGACAACACAATTTTTTATCAATCACGCTGACAACTCTGCAAACCTCGATAATCAAAATGGCGGATTTACCGTCTTCGGAAAAATTGACCCAAACAGTATGGATGTCATCGATGCCATTGCCGCGGTAGATACCCATAGCGAGATACCTCCGGTTTACAATCCGCTGGTTTCGGATCCTAACATGTATGATGTCCCGGTAAACGACATCATCATCAATGACATTAAGATATTAAAGAACATAACTGTTGCAGACGGCAGGATGTTTCTTGAAGGCGATTTTAACTACGACTTTGAAGTTGACCTTCAGGATGTGCTTGTAATGGCCGATGAATGGCTGTTTGAAGGCATCGTAGACACACAGGAGCTAACTGCCGACATTGAAACATTCTCCGGCGAATACGGAGGCGCAGTAGATATCTATAACGATCTTGCTATCGTAGGCGCTCCCGGCGAAGATGACGGGAAAGGTGCTGCGTACATACTAAAACATAACGGAACCGAATGGGTACAGCAAGCCAGACTTACCCCGGATGAGACCGCCGCAACTGGCAGCAGCTTCGGGTTCTCGGTAAGTATATGGGATGATAAGGCATTAATTGGCGTGCCTAATGCCGACACAAGCGAAACACAAATTGATGCCGGCGGCATTTATGTCTTTACCACAACAGACGATCCCAACGAACCATGGGTAAAGTTAGGGAAAATGGCTGCCAATGATGGACACACAGAAGCATACTTCGGACACTCGGTTAGCATTGCCAGCGGGATGTTTGCAATAGGCGCACCAGGTGATAACGAAGCAGGAGACGACAGCGGCGCTGTGTATATTTTCAAATCCAGCAATGGCCAAAAACTCGCCAAGTTCTCCGGTGAAACCGGCGACTGGCTGGGATATTCGGTCGCGGTAAAAAACAGGGTCGTAACAGCCGGTGCAGTTTACGCTGACAACGCAAATGCCGACTCTGGAACGATATACGTCTTTAAAGAAAACCTTTCCGTACAAGGCTATCCGTGGTATACCGAAGCGGTGCTTACGGCATCGGACGCAATCGACGACGACTGGCTTGGATATTCGGTCGACATAGACAACGGAACCATCATAGCCGGTGCATGCGGAGTAGACGGCGATAACGGCAGCAAATCGGGAGCGGTTTATGTGTTCGACTATCTGCCCGCAGGCGGCGACGATCCAAACTCGTACTGGGAACAACAAGTGCCTAGGCTTACCGCAGACGATGGTGAAGCGTTCGATCGGTTCGGATGGTCTGTATCCATCGACCAGGAACACGCGATCGTAGGCGCAAAGTATAATGATATAGGCGGCGACAGCAACGCAGGAGCGGCATACCTGTTTCAGCGCGATGGGGACACCGGGGTCTGGACGCAGGAACCGTTCGGCACCGGCAGCGACGCCGATGATTACTTCGGCCATGCCGTCGCGATAAACAAAAACAACGTTATCATCGGTGCATACGGAATCGATGGAAGCGAGACGGACTCAGGATATGCCGAGATAACCCGTTTCAAACCGGATGCCGATCTAAACGACGACCGCATAGTTAACCTGTTAGACTTTGCGATAATGGCAATGAACTGGCTGGGCGACTAACTGCGGCTATTTATGATCGCAAGCGTGCGTTCAAGGATGCTCTCGGGTAATTCGTCATCGGTAATGTCGAGCCAGTTGACATCTTTAAAAGTCTTAAACCAAGTGCGCTGAGATTTCGCAAACTTTCGCGTGTTCACCTTTATGTTCTCGACAGCCTTTTCGTATGTGATTTCCCCGTCCAGATGTTCTATCACCTCGGCGTAACCTATCGCCGCGGCCGCTTGTTTGCTCAAGGGTTTTTCTGCGGCGACCAGCCCCTTAACCTCATCGAGAAGTCCCAGATCGACCATTTTTTTCACGCGTTGATTTATCCGCGAGCTTTCGGTGTCCTTTTCTCTTCGCAAGCCGACGATCGTCCAGTCGCCGAGCATCTTTTCTGCGCCAAACTGCTGCTGGAAAGAGCTTATCGGTTTGCCCGTCAGCTCATAGACTTCCAACGCACGAATGATCCTTCGGTGATCGTTGGGGTGGATCCTTTCGCCCGCTGCCGGGTCCACTTCACAAAGTTTTCTATGAAGCTCGCCCGCCCCTTCCTGCTCGATCTGCTGTTTCAATTTTCGGCGCAAGCCCTCGTCAGAGCCGGGCCCTTCAAAAAGACCGTACAAAAGAGCCTTGATGTACATCGCGGTTCCGCCTACGGCAACGACGGGTTTGCCGCTGCCTGTTATCTGCTCGACCGCTGACTTAGTCATCTCCAGAAACCGGTCAACGCTGAACGCCTCGCTGGGCTCGACGACATCAATAAGATGATATTTAACCTGATCCCGGCGTTCTAAGGGCGGTTTGGCTGTGCCAATGTCCATCCGACGATACACCTTCATCGAATCGATGCTGATTATCTCGCTGTTAAGCGCCCTTGCGAGATCGAAACCAAGACGGCTCTTACCCGAAGCAGTAACTCCCAATACCAGGATCATCTCAAAATCAACTCCATAAACAATTATTTTCTGTTAAGCACCGTCAAAACGGCTATAATATCAAGCTTAACGCAAAAAAGCCATAAATTGATGTACGATATCGTACTTTTGTTCGTTATCCGTTTTCATGGATATCCGGCTTGTGTGAAAAA
This sequence comes from Planctomycetota bacterium, assembly GCA_023143375.1. Taxonomy (GTDB): domain Bacteria; phylum Planctomycetota; class Phycisphaerae; order Sedimentisphaerales; family Anaerohalosphaeraceae; genus JAFGKL01. The sequence continues at coordinate 2,346 of JAGLHQ010000026.1, read as the reverse complement.
CGCAGACAAAGACTGCGAAAGTTAAATTGATTGTGAAGAGGCAAAATTGAACAAAACAGAAGGCAGCAAAACCGATCTCAAGCAGTGCCTTGCACAAAAGGCTGCGCTCGTTAACGAGGCGATCGCCGAATATCTCGCCAGGTGCAACCAGATCGAGCCGGAGATCAAAAAAGCGATAGAATACACGCTCGCTGCTCCGGGAAAACGAATACGTGCGGTGCTGGTGCTGTGGTGCTGCGAGTTGTGCTGCGGAAAAATTAATGATGACGCGATGACCGCTGCCGTCGCCGTCGAGATGGTGCATACATATTCGCTGATCCACGACGACCTTCCAGCCATGGACGACGACGACCTCCGAAGGGGAAGGCCAAGCTGTCATAAGCAGTTTGGCGAGGCAACCGCCATACTTACCGGAGACGCACTGCTTACTATGGCATTTGAGATGCTCGCTTCGGAAATTGCAGAAGCGAAGATCGCGGTAAGACTCATAAGAACACTTTCAGAATCCGCAGGCGCCGCAGGAATGATCGCAGGACAGATGGCAGATATTGCCGGGGAAAATTCCAATGGCGGACTTGACGCATTGAAGTACATACATATAAACAAAACCGCAAAGATGTTCGCAGGCGCCGCAACCATGGGAGCTATATGCGGCAAAGCCGGCGAAAAACAAATTGAAAATCTCTGCACGTACGGACTTGAGGTCGGACTTGGGTTCCAGATAGCCGACGACATCCTGGATATATCCGCGACAAGCCAGGAACTCGGCAAAACCGCAGGCAAGGACACCGAGCAGGGAAAGATGACATACCCAGCCATTATCGGGCTGGACCGGGCAAGGGAAACGGCGTTCGATATAGCCGAAAAAGCGGTAGCAGCCCTGCAGGAATTTGGCAGCAAAGCCGATATACTAAGGCTGCTTGCTTTGGAACTTGCAAAGAGAACACATTAAGGCGAAATATGCGATGGAAACAAAGGCCGTCTATTTGAATAATAAATATCCAACGAAAATATGTTTGATAATATTGATCGGAGCTATGTCGATGGCAACAGGTTGCGAAATGAACAGAGCCAAGTACACTTTTGCCGTGGTAAGCGACATCCAGTATTCCAGCGACGGAACACCGGGGCTCGAAAAAAACCTGCAAAGTCTGGATACGCTCCAACGGACCATCGATCACTATAACGGAAAAGAGATGATCGACAGCGCTTCGTATATCGGATACGCCCGCAAGCCGTCGTTTATCGTTCAGCTTGGCGATGCTATCGAAGGCGGCGAAAACGCAAACACCGATCTTGACAAAGTCCTCGGTGTTCTGGACACCGCAAAAGCGAAAAAGTATCACGTACTCGGCAACCATGACTTCAACGGGCTAAACCGCCAAACAGTAATGAAAAAGCTGGGCATGAAAAAGGCCTATTACGATTTCACAAAAGGCAAGATACGCTTCGTTGTCCTGGACACCAACGATCTCTCAATTATGGGGGGATGGCCCAAAGCATCGACCAACTATCGAGCGGCAGAAGATATGCTGGAAAAACTAAAACAGCAGGGAGCTATAAATGCTATGGAATGGAACTCCGCCGTCGGACCCGACCAGAAACAATGGCTAAAAAAAGTATTGTCCGACGCTCAAAAGAAAAAACAAAAAGTCGTAATCTTCGCCCACCATCCACTTCTGCCGGAAGACGATAAATATTGCTTGTGGAACTCCGGCGAGATAAGAGATATAATCGAGTCGTATAACTGTGTCGCCGCCTACGTCAACGGGCATCGCCACGAAGATAGTTACCAATGGCAAAATGGCGTTTGCTATGTTACACTGGAAGGACTCGTAGAATCGAAAGATAATAATGTCTACGCAGTGGTATGGGTCTATTCGGATCGCCTGATGATCGAAAGTACCGCCCAAACACCCCGGCTGATGATACCTTTAAATAAATAAGAGAAAAAAACATGGCAGGATTGCTTGATAAAATTAATACGCCAAACGACCTTCGTTCTTTGAACGTCGAAAGTCTCACAGAACTTGCTTCCGAGATACGCGAATTCATAACCCGTTCCGTGAGCCGGACCGGCGGGCACCTGGCAAGCAACCTCGGCGTTGTAGAGCTTACCATCGCAATGCATTACGTGTTCGATTTCAGTAACGACAGGCTGTTGTGGGACGTCGGACATCAATGCTACGCTCACAAAATAATCACAGGCAGAAAAGATAAATTCAGCCAGCTTCGTCAGCGCGACGGGCTTAGCGGTTTCCCAAACCCGGAAGAAAGCATATACGATCCATTCAGCGTAGGTCACGCAGGAACATCGATACCGACGGCGATGGGCCTTGCCCTCGG
>JAGLHQ010000259.1 GCA_023143375.1 Planctomycetota bacterium | reverse complement strand
ACAACCTCAGCAACGGCTTTGGCGGTACCTTCTACTGCCTCTGCAACACCTTGAGCAAGATCGGTTACCGGCTGAGTGATCTCCGGAGCAATTATCGGTTCTGCCGGGGCGATCTTAACCGGCTCTGGTTTTACGGTGGCAACGGGTTTCGCGACCTCAACAGGTGCCTGAGCGGGTGCTTCAACGGGCTGAGGCTCTTCAGCTTTCTGCGTTTGCTGGGGTGCAGACTCCTCACAAGCAGAAAGGGACAGAACTATTGACATTACAATTAGAACTAAACCAATCCTCAAACAACGATTCGTTTTCATGATACTTTCCTTTATTACGTTATTGCTTTTATTTACAACAATTCCCGCATGGGCAGGAAGTCCGCCCATGCTACAATATTATCTAAAACTGTAACTTTATCAAATCGTATTGTCAAGGACCATACTTTTGTTATATCACAAAATCAAGCAACCGTTCCTTTGACCTTGCCCATCATAATCGCAAGAACGATCAAAATGACACATATAGGTATAAGCAGTTTTATACTTTTTTGGATCGTAGAACCTTTTGCAAAGTTACCGATGGCTTTTGGAACAAAGACAGCGCCTGCGAGACCTACTGCAAAAATAATCCCAAAGATGCTTCCGTAAATTTCCGGGCTGAACTTTGAGAATGTTACGCCTACGGTTGTGGGGAAACACGGAGCAAAAGCAAAACCTGCACACGCTGCTAAAGCACTTGTCCACATTGCACCCGTTTTAGTCATAGCTAAAATGACCAAACCGCAAATAAGAGCGGCACCTGCAATATACCAATGCCCGTGCGTTGTTATTGTTGCCATCTGGCTTGCTATGAGCCTGCCTGCCATCATTGCAATCGCAAAGACCGAAAGCATCTGCTGGGAATTAGCATCGGCAACAGATTCGTCGATTCCCTGGAAATCTTTTGTGATAACTTCTTTTGAATACGAAGGCAGCCAGTTGCAGAATGATGCTTCAAGGCTAATGTAACAAAACAGTACAAAAGCACCGAGAAGAACGGCGGGCTCTTTTAACAAGGCAACCGCATCGCCAAGAGCAAGGGCATTTTCGCTTATCGGAAAAGTTGCCTTCGCTACGAACAGAACAGGAATCAAAATAATGACACCTAAAACTGAGACAGCTTTTTCGTATGATGCTTTTCTAAACAGAAAACTTACGATAAGCGGCGTAAGGAACAGGCCCAAACCGAAGAAAACGTTACCGAGGTTACTTGCTGCAGCGGGGTTTTCGCCGCCGAACAAGACCTGGGGGATGAGTGTGTTACCGACGGTGTTAAGCGCCATTGCACCAAAGCCCAAGAGTATACATGGGATAAGGGCTGCGGTGTATGTTTTTGCGTTTGCAAAGACAAATATGCAAAAGGTTGTTGCAATGAAACCGAACATCGCAACGGGTCTATAGCCAATCGAATCAGTTACAACGCCAACGATCAGCGATGCGATGAGACAGGAAAACATGTAGGCCGAGATCATTGTCCCGAACTTTCCCTGGTCAATATTGAGCCTTGGCATTAACTTTACACTGATCGATCCGAGCAGGGAAAAACACATACCCAAACCAAACACACCTGATAGAGCGACTAGCACAACTGCCTTTTCCATATCCGTTCTCCTTTAATAAAATCCATTTTCCACAGTTTTATTTTCTTGAGGCAGAGTATCTACTCCCGCCTCTTAACAATTAACAATAACATATGCAATACCGCCAGCAGCACAAATATCATTGCACAGACCCTATGGATGTCAATCAGGCAGTGCTGTACGGATGTTCCGAAGATCGGGAACATACCTATGACGATCGAAAGCATCAGGGGCAGCGATATAATCAGCATGGCCCAGAAGCATTTTTTCAGTGCGATCTGTAAGATATTGAACGGCGGCGTTACCTCGTCGCTTGTAAAGCTGCTTCTGTGTGCCCAGAGCAAGGCAGCGGCAGCGGTTAAACAAGCAAAGACAGGTGCTAAGCCTGCGTGTATCATTAGCATGTAGCCGGTCGGTGCGTGGCCCGAAATAAGCCTCGGCACAAATCCTGTGATCAACAACAGTACAAAAACCGCCATAAGCGCCAAATACAACAGTATGCTGACGATTTCGATAAAGAGGCTCTTTTCGGAGGCTGGGAGCGATAGATCGTCACTGGCCTGGTCCTTTTTGGTGATATAACCAAACGACAAGAAGTCAGCGAAGAAGGCTACGCCCTTTAGGCCATACGCCAACAGCACCAGTATTATGACCAAAGCCGATAGGATGACGGCGACTTTAAAGAATGGCCTGAAAACAAATGTAAAGGCGAAGACCTTTGTGAGCGTCTCGTCGAGGCCGAGGAATTCGAGCATTGGTTTTGTCTGAACATTAGAGTCAATCGGTGAATCGACCTGAACATCTCCGAATAAGAAAGGTTTGTCTGCGGAATGACAATCCTTGCATCCGCCGGTACCCAGCGACTGTGAAGCGGGTCTTACGTTGTGGGCTATGGGCCATATATAAGGAGCGGCTGATTCGTGACCGGTAATCTCTAAATTGCCGCTGTTGTCTAATTTATAAAGTTCTCCGCCAGCGATAAAGACCAGTTCGCCTTCGCCGGGCAGTTGTGATGCGAGTTCTTTTAGAATTAATGCGATCTTTTCTTTGGTGAATTTCGGGAAATCGCCCTTGCGTAACGGCTCTATGTCGTCAATGTAACTTTTGATCGCGCCGGTTACGTCCTCGGGGAGTATTGGTGTTACAACTCCGGCGTTAATGTGTGCCCAGAAGCTTGGCCATATTAATTTTGAAGGAGCGATCTTTCCGTCGTCCTGTTTTGCGTATACGGGATATTGGACGTGCGGTGCAGCAACGCGGTCCTTTTTCGATCCGTGAGTACCGAGCTTGTGTGTTCGCGAGTCCTTGGTGCGTATTGTTGTTTGCTGCGGTAACGGCCCGGAGTGACAGGCGGTGCAGCTTAATTTTTCAAAATGAACGACGGGTATGCCTGCGTGAAGTGGCATCGGTGCGCCTAATCGCCCTGCCGATAACTCATCATCGGTTCCAATGTGACATCCCTTACAGCTTGAAACAGCGGCTAGTTCGTTGCCGGAAACATCTTCTTCACCTTCGTAGCCTCTGATGATGTTGTGATCTATTCCGTTGCGATGGCAGTCGACGCAGCTTAGGCCGGCGGCGATGTGTACGTCCTGATCGTGTGCCCACTTTTCCGGGGAGTCGCTTGCAACGTCAATGCCTGAGTGGCAAAAGTAACAACGCTCGTTTGCGATATCCGCGGGCAGGTCGAAGGTGACTTTCCCCTTGCTGTCGAACCTTTTTTCGTCATAGGATATTTCAGGAACGATGAGCTTTGGATCGTCAAGCTGCGGGGGCATGAGGTAATCATACATTCCGGGCATTGACTTTGCAGAGCCTTTTACTGTGGCAAAAGCGGTTGTCGCAGCGGGAGCCCATCTGAAGTTTTCCTTTTTTATCTGTGTGTTGTATGCGGCCTGGTCGTGTGCGGATTCTGCATCGTGACAGCTTAGACAATTGACCTCGATCTCGCCGGATTCCATCCATCTGGCATCGAAGTCAGGGTCAATATCCATGTCCTCAGCCATCGGATCAGGGATGTGGCTGCCGAACGCTTTTGCGAAATTCCAACGCGAAAAGCCTATTTTTTCCGGATTCTTTAGCCCGGACCATGCGCGATACGAAAGCGGTATCTGTGTTAGAGCGACGGGATCGGTAAGTATCCACGGCTGACCAGGTCTTCCCGGGGCTGCGGTTTTGTCAGTGGCGCTGAAATGCCATCCGGACGAAATGTCATCATAGTTGTGACACATTCCGCAGGTTTGCTTTGTCGAAAACGGCAAAAGAGGATCGTCGTCTAAGAAGACTTTATCGCCTTCTTCGGTTTTCAGGTTTATCGTGTGAACGATGTTTGACCTGTTGCCGTCGCTTTTGTCGCCGATGAAATTGGCAGCGTTAAGCGAACCGGAAACAACCAGTAAACAAATGCTTATAATCGTTAGAACTCTAATCTTTTTAATGCTCGTCATGTGAAAAATCTCTGTAATTAAACTTCGAATTCATCCTTTTTAAACTCAAGCCTTTTATTTGCTTCTACAGCTTCGTTTGCTTTTAGCACGGCAACGGCAGTTTCGTAACCGATCTCTGCGGGGCAGTTAAGTTTTTCTTTGCCGCGAATGGCATTGAAGAAGTTCTCAAGGTGCGGCTGATGATACTTTTTGCCGCCCATACCAATGGGAATCTCAAATGCAGGCGGAGAGAGAGTTTCTCGAACGTCGAGCAGGGCTGATTTGTCTTCTTTTTTCTCTGCAACCGGTGCCTTTATGATGCCCTTTTTGACCCATTTGTCCCATTGGGGAGCAGACGACTCGCGATAAACGGAACCTCTGGAGGCGGACTCTGAAATCTGGAGAGTTCCCTTATCACCCATGAATGTTTCAAAGTATCCCTGACTTGAGTTTGTGGTTATCGTTTGATAGAAGGCACGGACAACGCCCTGCTTTGTCTGGTATTCGTAGATCGCCATGACGGTATCGTACCATTCGTGGGTCTTCTTGTCGTAATAATCTGTTCCACCGTTTGCGATGACGGCACTGGGATTGGCGCCGAGGAACCAAGCGAATATGTCGATCTGATGCGAACCGAGATCAACAAAAGGGCCGCCGCCGAGACCCTTGTACCATCTCCAATTCATAAACTGAGGCATGGACTTGAATCCGTATTTCGTCAGGGTTGCCTGATCGATGTGGTACTTCGGTAACGCCGCGTAGTCTTCTCTTGCAGCACGGTTCCATTGTCCGTTTATGGTGGTTATCCTGTTAAGGAGGTTGGCCTCTTTGATAAGTCTGTTGTAACAATGAAGGTACCTCGGGTTACTTCGCCGCTGATGACCGATCTGGAGGAGCTTGCCGGTTTTCTTAGCAGTCTGGACCATGCTTTTTGCACCTTCAAGGGTGTTTGACATTTCCTTTTCGCAGTAAACGTGCAGGCCTGCTTCAAGACATGCGTTGGTGTGCTCGGCGTGCCAGAAGTCGGGGGTTGCTATTACAACTGCATCGAGATCCTTTTCCTTATCAAGCATCTCGCGATAATCGACATAAGCGTTATTCTCATGGCGATATTTCTTAAGCAGACGTGACATATTCCCCAAGTTATAGCTTTTCCATATATCGCAAACAGCCCTGAACTTTATCCCGGGAATTTTCAGCATTGAATCGGTAAGCACCCGTCCCTGAGCACCAGCGCCAAGCAATGCAATGTTAATGTCGTCGGCTTTGCCTGCGGCAGCTAAAACGGACGGTGCGACAAAAAGGCCGGCGCCTATGGCAGCGGATGAACGCATGAAATTTCTTCTGTCAATTTTATTTTCCATCGAACTAATGTCTCCAATTACAAATTACGAATTTTAATATTTTTAAACCAAACCGGGTAGCCATGGTCCTGTAGGCCGATGACTCCCGATCTCGGAAAATCTTTTAGCGGTTTTTTGTACTTATTCTTCGAGCCGTCGGGGTTTTTGTTTGGGGTATCCCACAGGTCTACATCCATATTGGTCACTTCTGTACCGTTAAGGACTACTTTAGTTACGCTTCCTTTAACGGTAATGTTCATGTGGTTCCACTGTCCGACTGGTTTCATCGCATTGGCTGTCGGGGCAAGAGCATCGAAAATTGCACCGGTAGTGCCCTGCCTGCTGATCTCCTTTCCATAAGAATCGGATATCTGTACTTCAAAAGCTTCCTGCACCCAATCCCAGCCGTTTATTGTAGCTGCGTGATAAATGACGCCGCTGTTAGTGTCTTTTGCCACTTTAAAGTCAAGATCGAGAACGAAATCCGTATAGGTTTCCTTTGTCCAGATGTTCTTGTTGTTATTAATGCTGTTTGTTAGAACACCGTCTTCCATCTTCCATGTGCCGGGTTCGTAATCGCAGTTAGAAAGGTCATCGGCGATCAAATTCCTGAAACCTTCATCAGCGGGTTTATCTGTGACATCCGGCGATTCCTTACAGCCGGCGACGAGCAATAGACATAGCATTAAGATTAGTACAGTTTTGATCCAATTCATTTTTTGTCCTTTCATGTTTTATCTGCGCATTTACAACAAGTACATTATTTTAGGTTCAAGGGAACTTAACTTGAC
>JAGLHQ010000258.1 GCA_023143375.1 Planctomycetota bacterium | reverse complement strand
CAGAACAGTTACGTTGAACGTTTTAATCGCAGCTATCGTGAGGACATTTTAGATATGTACGCTTTTGCAAGTTTGCATCAGGTCAGAGAACTGACAAGCGAATGGCTGATCGAATACAATTATGATCGAGGCCATGACTCGCTAAGCGGTAAAAGCCCGGTTGAGTATGCCCGCTGTTTTCCCCCTTTCACCCCTGCGGTTCTGGGTGAAGGGCCAAAAGGGGAAAAACAGCTAAGTAAGTGTGAGACTCTCCAATTATAACTGTTCAAAAAAAGGGGTATTGACAAAGACAGTTTAAAAATCAAGGCAGAAGTGTAAACTGCTAAAAATCGTTATGACCGTTTACACAGTTAAATGAACACACCCAGCTTTTTGAAAGTGATTTACGCTGGTTTTACGTTATTGCGATCAGTTTTATAGGAAGTAATAGGTTTGCAATTTAAACTCTTTGCTGTAGCATCGGTGCTTCGCCATTTCGGACACTCCTTGTAAATTGGGGCGTTATAACCCCTCAACAAGTGTCCACCATCTGTTTAGCGTTTCGTTTGTTGACAAAGAATGTTAATCGTAGATGCCTTTAATTTATCCGAAGTCGCTGTAATGCAGACGGTTTCTTTAGTGTTTTGGGAACGGATGATGGCCAGGCACATTCCATTGAAAGCGGCTCGTTCATCTGCTTGATAAGATGTTGTCGTAGTCGGGTCGCCGTTGCCTACAGCAATAATATCTGCATTACCTTTTACATTAAAACTTACCATGTTGTCAGCCATTGGACAGAAGTTTCCTTCAGCATCCAGTATGCGTGCGGTAATAAAGGACAAATCTTTGCCATCAGCACTAATTATTGAGCGGTCTGCGGTAAGTTCTATTTTTGCTGGTGCACCTGCTGTGGTGATCTTTTTGGTTGCTGCAATTTTACCATTTTTGTATGCTACAGCTTTAATAGAGCCGGGTTCGTAGGGTACTTGCCATGCCAGGCGATATTTTGATTCGTACGGGCCTTTTTTGAAGCTGTAAAACTCAGCAATAAATGTGGTCGTGTCGACTCCTTTGGTTTTCTTGCCGACGGATTTTCCATTTACAAATAACTCAACCTCCTCGCAATTTGTGTAGACCACCACGGGGATGTTTTCTCCCTCTTTGCCTTCCCAATTCCAGTGCGGTAAAAGGTGTACCATGGGTTCTTCGGTCCATTGGCTTTGATAGAGGTAGAAACGGTCCTTCGGAAAACCACACAAATCCACTGGAGCAAAGTATGATGACCTGGAGGGCCAGTCGTCGTTCCAATATCCATTAGTAGAATTGTCGCGGCCGCCATATGGAGTTGGTTCACCCAAATAATCAAATCCAGTCCATATATATTCCCCTAAAAGAGAGGGGGTTGCCTGCTGTAAATCAAATTCTATATCCGGCGCATAAGCCCAGGGAGGGCCTGAAATGACATCGTAGCTGGATACTTGATTTGTTTCATGTTGCTCATCCGGTGACCATGGAAGGTGGTAGATTCCGCGGCTGCTGGTCTGAGAAGAAGTCTCTGAACCATAAAGAATTATATCAGGATTGCGTTCTTTAATTTCTGCATATTTGACCGGCCAGTAATTCATTCCTACCACATCTACATAATCGGCCAATTTGTTCTTAAAGGGAGCCGGGTAATAATTGAACCCGATTGTGTTTGGTCTAGTAGTATCTTCCTGATGACAAATCTCCGTAAGGTGCTTGGTTAACTTCCAACCATCCTTTTGGCCCTGCTCAAGAATTTCGTTGCCTATGCTCCACATAAATACCGATGGATGGTTTCGGTCCCTTCTGATCATATCGCGAAGATCTTTTTCATGCCATTGGTCAAAGTATTTGTGATATCCATTAGGGACTTTTGCCATTCGCCACTCATCAAATGCTTCGACGATAACCAAAATCCCCAGGCGATCACATACCTGAAGCATTTCAGGGGATGGGGGGTTGTGGCTGGTGCGCAATGAGTTTACACCCATGCTTTGCATAATCTGCATTTGCCTCTCTGTGGCTCGATAGTTTACTGCGGCACCTAACGGGCCAAGGTCATGATGCATACATACGCCTTTAAGACGTATTTTTCTGCCATTGATCGAAACGCCTTGAGGATCAATAACCACTGAGCGTATGCCAAATTGGGTTTCGTAATTATCGACTTGATCTCGGCCTATCCAAACCTGACTAACAGCTTTGTATAGATTTGGTTTTCCGATGTCCCACAAACTGGGAGATTTAATTCTAAAGGACTGCTCGATATTTTTAGACTTGAGGCTGTTAATTTTTAATTCGAGCGAGTCCTTAGAGACTGTTTTTCCATTGGTATCTACCAGTAAGGTAACAAGTTTTGCCTTGGTAGAAGATTTAAAATCATTTCGAATAGTTGTAGAAATATTTACGGTGGCCTCTTTTTTTGTTACCGTAGGAGTGGTTATAAAAGTTCCCCATTGCGGGATATGCAGTTGGTTTTTGACTTTGAGTTTGACATTTCTATATAATCCAGCACCAGGATACCATCTCATTGCCAGGTCTTCCGGGGTCAAACGCACAGCAATGACATTAGTTTTTCCAAATTCGATTTTATCGGTGATGTCAAACTCAAAACCAATGTAGCCATATGGTCTATTCCCTACGAAATTACCATTTACCCAGACATGCGCATTTGCCATAGCTCCATCAAATTCAACAGAGATCTTTTTGTCTTCCCATTCCGGAGGTACTTCAAAAGACTTTCGATACCATCCGGTCCCATGTACCGGGAGTCCTCCGGTTCTGGCGTTATACTTGACATCGAAAGGCCCTTCTATCGCCCAATCATGCGGCAGATCAACTTTACGCCAATGCGAATCGTCAAGGTCAAATGATTGCCCATCGTTAACTTTGCCATAGTGGAACTGCCAATTGTCATTGAAATCAATGTCAGGTATAGGTGCAGCGTTTAGACGCGCTAATGAAATTACAAACATACCAACAGTAGTATATAAAGACTTAAACATTACAACTCCTTATAATATTTCAAATGTAACCTTCTGGAGAATACAAATCTAAATTTATTTCTTCATGAATGGTTTATAAAACTGGCCCATTACTTTTTTATATTGTGCTTCTAATTCATTAACAATTTGTGGGTGATCTTTAGCTAAATTTATAAGCTGACCTATGTCATTATTAATATTGTAAAGTTGATTTTTAGGAAGGTTGCCGAGTTCAATATTAACTTGCTTATTTATCCTGGCGCCACCGTGCGGAGGAATGAAATACCAATCCGTAGTTCGCATGCAGGTGTAGCCCCTCGCTTCGAGAATAAGTTGCTGACGACCTTTGGTTGATTTGCCAGTTAAGACCTCAAGAAGGTCCTTACTGTCATCTGCGCCTTCTGTAACAGTTTGACCTGTTAGTTTAGCAAAAGATGCGAGTAGGTCAATCTGGCAAACAAGTGCGTCGGATGTATCCGGTTTTATGGTTCCGGGCCAGCTTACAATAAAGGGTACTCGGGTGCCGGCATCAAACAGGCTGTATTTTCCACCGCGAAGCGGTCCTGCTGGAGTATGCTTTCCAAGTTTTTCCACCGCTTGATCTTTGTAACCGTCGTCAACAACCGGTCCGTTATCGCTGCTAAATACAATTAGTGTGTTTTTGTCCAGCTTAAGCTTTTTGAGCTCCTTTACTATTTCGCCAACGCACCAGTCTGCTTCAATAATTGCATCTCCACGCGGTCCCATACCCGATCTACCAACAAAACGAGCATGTGGTGTGCGAGGCACATGAGGCTGATGCAGTGCGAAATATAAGAAGAAAGGATCGTCTTTGTGATCATTAATATACTTTTTAGCTTTGTTTGTAAAAACATCGGCTAAATTTTCATCGACCCATAATGCAGATTTACCGCCGCGTTGATATCCTATGCGAGATATTCCATTATGAACACTCATGTCGTGGCCGTGACTAGGGTGTAGTTTAAGTAATTCAGGATTATCGCGACCAGTAGGTTCCCCTTGAAAATTCTTTTTGTAGCTAACTTCGATAGGATCGTCAGCGGTTAAACCAACAACCTTTTGATTTTCTAAGATAACGGTAGGTACTCTGTCCTGGGTTGCAGCTAACAAGTATGAGTATTCAAAACCAACATCATTTGCTCCAGGAGAGACCGTTTTGTTCCAATTGACATTTCCATTTCCCATGCCCAGATGCCACTTTCCAACAACACCTGTGCTATACCCGCCTTTCTTTAACATTGATGGAATAGTTGTCATGCCCGGTTTCATAATAAGAGGGGCGTCGCCGGGTAAAATATGTGCTCTTTTATTTTTCCATGGGTACTGTCCTGTTAATAAGCCATAACGCGATGGTGTGCATGTAGCCGAAGTACAGTAGCCTTGTGTAAAACGAATTCCATTGTCGGCAAGTTTATCTAAATTGGGAGTGTTAATTTCGGTTGCTCCATAGCAGCTGACATCTCCGTAGCCAAGGTCGTCGGCAAGAATTACAATAATGTTAGGTTTTTTAGGGCTGTTCTGCTCGCAACCTGTAATCGGTAGGGCGCACAGTGCTGCTGAGGCCAAAGCCGTTTTCTTCAAAAAGTCACGTCGATTCATATTCATGATATTTTCCAATGTATGTCATCTCAATTGCATCACAATATACATGCATAACCCATGTCATTCAAGGTTTCTTGCGCCAAGTTATTATAATGGTTCTATTTGTACTTTATCATCAACCGGTGTAAGTGTCCAGTGATGAGGTTTTGGTTGATTGATGGTCCATGTTTTTGTTAATAAAGATTCTTCCTGGGCTCTCAGGTTATCTTCCTGGGGAACAAATTCCAGAAAGGTTTCAGCTTGGCTTTTCAGATAATCATACCAAGGTTGACCTTTAGACTTTTCGACCTGAGCATTCAAGGCCGCCTCCAGGGCCTCCATATCATCTTCCGGAACGTGAGGGTGAGGGTCAAGTTTGCTTATCATAGTATAGCGGACAAGTGCGATGGATCTCAGTTTACTGATCACTGCAAGCCGTTGGTTATTGACGGTTTTGACTTCGAGGGCCTGCTGATATTGTGGGGTTGAACGGTTGTCTGACAGATTAATACCAGTCGCCAGTTCATCTGATGAATAAGTTCCAATGCTTTTATTATCGATCTTCAGTTCATAGAGGCCCGGCTTTCGAGAGTTTATTTTTACTAACTGCTGATTGAACTCATCTTGGAACGGGACCAATTGTAACGCTTTTGCCTGTTCCTTGGTTGTTGGGAACGGTAATGCATTTTCTGTGCATGTGAAAGCGATCCGGTCGGGAGATATTTTGCGTTTGAGCTCTATGGTACAGTTCTCACTTTTTAATATCTTACCTGTATCAGCATTGAGTTCAATTGACGATACCCGTTGCGGCATGTCTTGGGCTTTGAGGAAAGCGTAGGACATTATAAAGTGGCCCTGCTCGCCTGGGTGAACCCGGTCGTGACCGACTATCGTCGCGGAAGAGTCCTCTTTCTGGATCCTTTTGTTTATCTGGGACATTATAGTGTAAAAGTCAACGATGCTGCCGTCATATTTCTCAGCCAGCGTTTCAATGAAATCAGCAAAGCGTCTAAGCTGGTCGTTTTTGCCGATCAGGTTTTCCTTTTCCAGTTTAGCGGTCTGGTCATATATCGATGGCTTAATAAAAATGATGCGAGTGTTTATCTTTGCAAGTGAGGCAGCCAGCATGTCCATTTCTGTGGTATAGAGATCGTAGGACAGTTGTCTTCCTTTAAGCATTGCTTCTGTCGGTTCGTCTTCTGTGAAGCACCACGCCCATGCATCGTTCATTCCTAGCATGATAGTCGCGACGTTGGGTTGGTGTGCGGCGATATCAGTTTTGAACCGCTTATTGGTCCCTTGGGCTGTGTCGCCAGAAATGCCGCAGTTATAGTATTTGAAGGGGCGATCCGGAAACCGGGTGGCATAAAACATGTAAATGTTAGAGTGGTAGCTGCCGGCATGTGTTATCGAATCGCCGATAAAGGTTACCCTGTCTCCCTTTTCAAACGCAGGGGCAGCGGCTTGTGCGATCGAAGTGATCGCAAAAATAACGGCTACTAGAAATAGCTTCAAAATACGCATAGTCTTTCCTGAAATTAATCTTGCTTCAATCCTTTATTGTATGAAAATGCCGCAAAAATTAAAACCTCATTTAGCGTCTTGTCGCCCTCATTACACGGCGTTTGTTTGGTGATGTAAAGATTAATGAGATTTATTAATAGGCCTCTGTTATCTTTTGCTCAGTTCTTTGTACGCTTGATTATAATAAAGAACATTGCCGATGAAAACATGTGTTTTGCCGTGCCTCTCAACACTGTATTCAGTGCGAGGTACACGATCTGTCATTTCCAGATTTATTGCAGTGATACCATGTTCATAGGACATTGCTATGTCTCCATGATACTTTCTAGTTTTAGTATATATCTTGCGATTGTTTTTTATATAAATATCTTGGCATTCCATTTGCATGGCGTATAATGAGGCCATGTGGGCGCTAAATGAGGTTTTAATTTTTGTGGCATTTTAATACAATTAGCTTTGAAGAAGGATTGATTGTCAAGTTAGACCTATGTTAACTAATTTGAGGTGTCTATGCAAAGAAGAGATTTTATTAAATTGACGGGGGCCAATATTGCCGCTTCTTTTTGCGGCAGCTGTGATATTTTTTCGCGCATATCCGGACAGAAAAAAACAGCCAAACCGAATATTGTTATTATTCTCGCAGATGATCAGGGATATGGGGGATCCGGGGCTTATGGTGGAGATCCCAAATATGTTCGGACTCCCAACCTGGATGAGTTTGCTTCGGAAGGTATGCGTTTTACCAATGGGTATGTGATGAATCCTGTTTGCGGGCCTTCACGAGCCAGCTTGATGACAGGCCGTTATGGTCAGCGTTTTGGTTATTATACAAATGAGGCAAGGTGGGTAGCAGGTGGACTGCCGGTTACGGAAAAGACTATTCCGCAATATCTCAAACCTGCCGGCTATTCGACAGCTTTGGTTGGTAAGTGGCACTTGGGTGAAAAGGGCGGGCGACATCCTTTGGATAAGGGGTTTGATGAGTTTTACGGTTTTGACAGTTCCGGTACCAGCTACTTTGAGTCTAATATAATGTATCGCGGTCGTGAAAAAGTAAGCGAGCATGAATATTTAACCACCGCATTTACGAAAGAAGCGGTATCGTTTATCGAACGAAAACATCAAGAGCCGTTCTTTCTTTATCTGGCATATAGCGCTGTTCACGATCCGGTTGAGGCGACAGAGGAATATAAAAACCGTTTTGATACCGGAAGCGAAGACCATGATAAGCGTTCCGGAATGCTTAATGCCTTGGATGACGGCGTTGGTAAGATTATGGATGCGTTAAAGCGAACGGGCGTTGATGATAATACTTTGATTTTCTATTTGAGCGATAACGGGGGGCTGGCGAATTGGCCCGAGGGTAACAACGGAAAGTTGCGTGGTTTTAAACGAAGCCTTTGGGAAGGTGGAATCAGGGTTCACTATATGGTCCGTTGGCCGGGGAAAGTGCCAAAAGGAAAGGTATGTGACGAGGTTGTTTCTGCGATGGATATTTTGCCAACCAGCCTAAATGCTGCCGGGCTTACGATGCCCGAAGGCATCAAGATCGATGGTAAGGATATTACTGGTTTAATGACAGCAACCAGCCCCAAGCCTGTCCATCAAGATCTGATCTGGGCGAATCGGCACTATGATGAACTAAAAGTCAGAACAGCTTATATCGAAAAGCACGGCAAATGGCCTCCTCATGGTATGTGGAAAACGATCGCTGCCGGCTGGGTGGTTAGATCGGGGAAATGGAAGCTGATCGATACTGGCGACGGGCCGTTGCAATTATTTGATCTTGAGGCCGATATAAGTGAAGAAAATGATCTCTCAAGTCAATACCCAGAAATAGTTTCCGAGATGAAGCAAAAGTTTATCGCGTGGATCCGACAAATGAAATCGCCGTTGGGATGGGATCAAAAGTATTATCAGGATTTAATGGCGGTTCAATAATATTGTGAAAGAAACAGAATGCCGGTCATTACCTTTGTTGGAGTGTTGTTAAATTACGAATTCACCAAAAATCATTTTAGATATTGCGGTAATGTGGGGGTATTTTCGCGGACTAAGCCGTGGTATTGTCCGGTATTCCGATGAGCATGGCCCGTGGTCTTTTTATAGCAGTCCTGGCAAACGAGAAAGGGTTTACCCGCATCTTAAAAATTGGGACTGTGATGGTATTGTTATTAGCGACCTTTCGTATAAACGAAAGCAAAAGCATATACCCCCGCATGTTCCAGTTATTACCATATATGAAAAAGCTGAGGGTGGGCACATAAGTATTGCTCCAGATTCGTACAAAGCAGGACAGGTTGGTGCTGATTATCTTCGCGGTTTGGGCTTTAAGAACTTTGCTTTCTGTAGTTTCCGTGACCGGGTCTGGTCTAAAGAGAGGGAAAAAGGTTTCATTGAGCAGCTGTCCAAAGCCGGTTATAAAACACATCTGTACCGTTGTACGTATTCACGTTACCAGCGTAGTTGGGCTACTGAAAGTGACAGCCTGACTCAATGGCTAAAGAGTCTGCCTAGGCCCCTTGCGGTAATGGGTTGTAACGATGTCATGGCCAGAGAAGTGATTGAAGTTTGTAAAAAAAACGCTTTCCATATGCCACATGATGTGGCAGTTTTGGGGGTTGACGACGATAGGGTGATATGTGAATTTTCAAATCCTCAACTGTCAAGCATTCTGTTTTATACCGAGGCAGCCGGATATGAAGCAGCCAGGAATCTTGACTTGATGATGAAAGGAAAAGAACCTGAAAAACGTAAGATAAATGTCGCTGTGCAGGAGGTCGTTGAAAGGCAGTCGACTAATATTCTCTATATTAGGGACCAGTTAGTTGCAGAGGCTGTCCATTTTATACGCCGTAGTGCCCAAAAGCCTGTCAGGGTAGATGATGTGGTATCCCACGTTGCGACATCCCGCAGGAACCTGGAGCGTAGGTTTAATAAGGTTCTTAATTGTACAATTCTTGACGAATTAAAGCGTGCGAGGATTGATACGATAATTCATATGTTGCTTAAAACAGACAAATCGATAACCCAGATTGCCAGGTCTCTTGGGTTAATGTCATCTAAAAACCTGTCTCGGTATTTTAAGGAACAGGTCGGGGTGACGCCTCAGGCATACAGGCTAAAGTACTGCCATCAAGATTAGCTGCCCATTTATATGGGTATATTGGGGCATGGTTTCGTCGGGTATTGAGGCCTAAATGTCGCAATCAGAGGTTTTCTTTATTGCAGTCATTAGATACAATAACCCGTCTGAGAATTAATGAAAACTAGCAATGTTCATGCTTTGAAGTAGCATTAATGGCTATTCTGTAATTATAGTTTCAAGAAAAAAGGAAAAGACTTTATGAAGCAGTACGGAGTTGTTTTTTGTTTGTGCATGATCGTCATATGTTGTATGTCATGCGATCTTCCGATACCGTCTAAAAACAATAATGCTATCATCTACCACGTTTCTCCAGATGGTGACGATGCCAATCCAGGCACTGAAGTGAAACCCTTTAGGACGATAGAACGTGCTCAGCAGATTTTGAGGCAGCATAAACCTGAGAATACAGGTGAGACAACAGTGTATCTGCATAAAGGCGTGTATGCTTTCGACAAATCCATAACGTTTTCGGCTGAGGATTCCGGGACGAAAGATTCTCCAATCGTTTTTACTGCTTACCAGAACCAATCTGTAAAGTTTATTGGCGGCAAGGAACTTCCTAAAAAGTGGTTCAGTTCCGTCAATGATCCTGCTATCGTTGAGCGGATCATAAGCGACGAAGCTAAAAGAAAGGTTATTTCAGTTAACCTGCATGAGCACGGTATCAAAGAGTATGGTCAGTTATCGATGAGAGGTTTTCCTGACCATGACCCTGAGATGCCGCACAGACAGAAAAAACAGCC
Organism: Planctomycetota bacterium; assembly: GCA_023143375.1. Taxonomy (GTDB): domain Bacteria; phylum Planctomycetota; class Phycisphaerae; order Sedimentisphaerales; family Anaerohalosphaeraceae; genus JAFGKL01. The sequence goes on along the minus strand of JAGLHQ010000258.1, from coordinate 23,456 downwards.
TGCTCCGATGGAGCTATTTTACGGTGGGCAGCGACAAACGATCGCACGTTGGCCAAATACCGGGCATTTAACACTGGCTGAGGTTTTAGATGCAGGGCCTACATGGGATTGGGACAAAGATGATACGCCGGAATTTTGGCTAAGCGGCGGGACATTCCGTTTCAATTCTAAAGATGCGAATTCATGGCGCCCGGGGAAATGGCAAAAAGCTGATGATGTATGGGTGTCGGGATTTTTCAGCAAAGCTTGGGCCTGGAATTATAACAAGGTTGAAAAAATAGCCCCATCTGCGAAAACGATTACTTTACGCTACGGAGTTCTTGAGGGCGGTGTGCTGAGTAATGACACAACAAAGTATGGCAAGCGGTATTTCTATTTTGAAAATCTGCTTGAAGAGATCGATCAGCCGGGTGAATATTATTTGGATCGTAATGACGGTACGTTATACGTATGGCCTCCGGATGCGTGGGACAACAGTCAAGAGGGTTTTGTTGTTTCACTTTTGGTAGGGCCTATATTGGATTTTCAAAAAGCCGAGCACATCGCTTTTAAAAATATAATATTTGAAGGCGGAAGAGGTTTTGCGGTTCGCTGCCAGGGATCAAGAGGCATCGTTATCGATAACTGTGAGATACGAAATTTCACAACAGGTGGTATGTATATTGACGCTTATGAAACACAGATAACCAATTCGCATATTCATCATACAGGCGGTACGGCGATACATTTGCTTGGTGGAGATTTTGAAACACTGACTCCTTCCGGTAATGTGCTTGATAATTGCGAAATCGATAATTTTGGCTATTGGGATAAGGTTTATTATCCTGGGATCACCATTCGTGGTGTTGGTCAGCGGATTTCCAATTGCCTGATACATGACGGCCCTCATATGGGTGTTATGATCTATGGCAACGATCATATGATAGAATATAACGAGTTCTATTCGGTACCTAATGAATTACGCGATATGTCGGCAATTTATGTCAATCTGGGAGAGCGTATTGCCGAGCGAGGAACGGTAATTGGCAGGAACTATTTTCATGATATTGGATTAGCTGATGATATTGGAAAACAAGGTGCGGTATATTTCGATTCATCGACGAATGCTTTTACGGTTGAAGAAAATATGTTTTACAATATAGGTACAGTAGCTTCGGATTGGACGGTGATGGTTCATGGCGGTTCGTATATGAATATCCGTAACAACGTTTTTGTTGATTGTGCCAAACCATACCACTCTGCGTTCTGGCTGACGACATGGGGCAAATCATGGATACCATGGTATGAGAAAAGATGGGAAGCGATGTTTGAAAAGTACGATTTTGCGTCAATGCCTCATGGCAAAAAGTATCCTGAATTATTACGTTTTCTCGAAGAGGACCGCCTGATCCCGGACAATAATGTTTTTGAGCGAAATGTGATCTATAATCCTTCCAAAGCCGTCGCTGGCAAGGTGGTGACTATTAAAGATACGGACGAGAAAGTGTTAATACAAAAAGATAACTGGACTACCAAAGATGATCCGGGATTTGTCAATGCAAAGGAAAAAGACTTTCGTTTTAAAAAGGACGCTAAAGTTTTTAAGGAAATCCCAGGTTTTAGTGATATTCATTTTGAAGAAATGGGCTTGAAGAAATAATCGCCGGTTTATAGGAGAATTTTATGATTAGTATGCAAGTATTGGCAGAAGCTCATGTGCAGGCACTAAGCCTGATAGATTGGGTGATCGTTGCTGTATTTCTATTGGGATCAATGTGTGTCGGTCTTATCTTCACCAAAAAGGCCAGCCAGAATATTTCTTCGTTCTTTGTTTCGGGTCGTTCATTGCCATGGTATGTTTGCGCGATGGCATGGGTTGCAAGCGGTTTTGCATCGGATACGCCGTTGTGGGTTAGTGCTCGTGTTCGAGAAAATGGAATCCAGGATGTTTGGGTTTATTGGGCACCGCTTATCGGTTTTGGTTTAGGTGCTGTTCTCTTTGCCCGCCTGTGGCGAAGGCTCGGTGTAATAACCGATGTGGAAGTTTTAGAAAATCGTTATAGCGGAAAACTTGCACCTATACTAAGGTTTTGGGAGGGGGGATCGAAAGCAATATTCTTTTGCCCTTTGATCATTGGCTGGGTTGTAAAAGCTATGGAAGTGATCGCACGTGAAGCAATGGGACTTCCGGAGGAATACCGAGTTGTTACGACGGCTATTGTTGTTGGGCTGGGGCTTGTTATGTGCATGGCTGCAGGGTTATGGGGTGTTGTTGCTACAGGGACTATACAGTTCATTTTAGCTACGATAGGGACCATTCTTCTGGCGATTATGTCGGTACGTTATGTTGGCGGACTTGACGCCATGGTCGAGCAACTTAGTGCTATGAAGGATTGGCCCGGGCATACTTTGGATATTGCCCCAAGCATTGGCAGCGGAGCAACGCAGATGTCTGTGTGGAATGCGATCGGTATCTTCTTCATCTTCTGGTGGGGGGCAGCGTATTGTGGAGACTATGCTGCACAGCGAATTCTGGCATGTAAGGACAGCAAGAATTCGAGTTATTGCGTTCTATTTACCTCAATATTGTATTTTCCGATAATGGCCTGGCCTTGGGTTATAGTTGCTTTATGTTCGATGATAGTTTTTCCGGATTTGGCCGATCATGACAGTGCATATCCTAAGATGATGGTTACTGTATTGGGTCCGGGATTGCGTGGAGTATTGGTAGCTGCTTTGATCGCTGCTTTTATTTCGACGGTTACAACCTTGTTCAACTGGGGAGGATCGTATGTTGTCAACGATCTTTATAAACGATTTATTGTTCGTGACGCTACGACGAAGCACTATGTAAATGTTTCTCGGATCGCGACGTTGTTTATGGCGATCCTTGGCGGTGTTATATCATGCATGGCTGACAGTATCGGGCAATTGCTGCAGATATGCTGGGTGATCATACCGGGTGTGATAGTAGTTGGTATGATGCGATGGCTTTGGTGGAGGCTCAATACCGCAGGTGACTTGGCAGGAACGGTTACTGCGTGGGTGTTTGGTTTTGCACTGCTTCTATTTAAAGTTTTTGATGTACCCGCCCGCAAAATCCTTAATCTTGATCCGGAAATAGAGTTCAGTACAGATGGTGACCTGTTGGGTGCACGCATGATCTTTCTAACAGCGATTGTAATTATAGTTTCCGTTACAGTCTCTTTGCTTGGTAAGCCAAATGATATAGAGCATCTCAAGAAATTTGTTAAAAAAAGCAGACCTCCGAAATTCCTATGGCGTCCTGTCATTGACCAGATGGATATCGAGTACCATTCACCTGAGACGTTTTGGCGTACTATGTTGTCGTGGGCACTTGCTGTTATCAGCGTAGGGTCTCTTGTCTTTGCTATCGGTAAACTACTCCTTGGCGAACCTATGCTGGGTCTTGGCTGCCTGGCGATTTTTGTGATTTCAACGTTATGGGTCGTCATGCGTATTAAAGAAGATTTTAAACATGAACAGGAAGAAATGCAGCATGATGTCGATGCAGATATAGTTGTTTAGTTATGTGAACAGAAAGGTTATTTATGGACAAGCTTCATCGGTTTTTATGTGTTTTGGCAGCGTTAGTCATTGTTTTGTTTGTTGGTTATGATGTGCATGCAACTGTCAATATAACAGTCGATCCTGAGATTACCAGGAGTATACAAGGCATTAGTGAATTGGATCGTACAGTTTATTTTTCAATGTGTGATTCTGGCAGCAGGTTTGACAAGCGATGCAAAGACGAGGAGATGTATGACTATCTTATTAACGAGCTTGGGATAGTTTTTGGCAGGCGACTGGGAGTTGTTAAAGGACTAAAGTCCATAGTAGAGGAAGACCCATCTCGTCCCGGTTACGTAAATATCGAGCTGCTCAAGAAACATCTGGGCAAGCGGCGATATCGTCCCTCAGATAAATTTATAAATGACATGGGGGAAAATCTCGATGTAGCAGCCCATGGCAATCATAACTCTTACCCTGAGTTCATGGGTAAACACACCACCAAAGATACTATTAGCGGTGATCATGCCGAGTACCTTCCTGAGAATATTGATGCTGCTGCAGAGTTTTCAGCAGCGGTTTTGAAATACGGCTATACAGATTTTGATCGACCTGCGTATTATGAGCCGATAAACGAACCGCATTGGGGGTTTTTCAAGGGCGATCATCTTGCTGACTGGCACATGAAAACGATGGAAGCGGTTCATGAATCGACTCCCGATGTCAAGGTCGGCGGTTTCTGTATGTCGGTGTCATATATGTATCGGGATTTGTATAGGGTTTTTAGGGGGTACGTTGACTTTATCGACAAGACCGATTGCAAGATGGACTTCTATTCTTTCCATGTTTATGACTTTTTTAAATGGGAAGGCGACAATTACGCTGGCCGAGTGACCAGCGGTCTTCCTTTAGAAGGTGTGCTGGATATTGTGCCGAATTATACCGTTAACAAGTTTGGCAAAGAAGTTCCCATTGTTGTCAGCGAGCAGGGCGGCTATGTTAATGAACACGATGGCGATTTTCAGGGTGCCGCGTCTACGCTGAAGATCGCAGAAAAATATTTTCCCGGTTCCGGTTTCCAATGGGATATGAAAAGGCGATCCATTGTCGAATTTATTCACGTTAGCACCATTATTGCCAATACGATGGTTTTCATGGACCATCCTCACGTGATCAAAAAATCTGTTCCCTTTATCCTTTTTGACCCTTACCGCTGGGACCCAAAATACTACGCTTCGTTATATGTGCCATACGAGTTTGAGGATAAATCGCGTTTGGTGCCAACTCAACAGCATAACTTTTACAAGTTTTTCAAAGGGGTTGATGGCAGGCGAGCTAAGGTTTTAAGCTCTGATACGGATATACAAACGCAAGCATTTGTTGACGGAAGTAAGCTGTACCTTGTGATGAATAACCTTGCGGATGAAGAAGAATCGGTTTCTATAGAAATGCCTCGTGCCAGAAAATTATCTGTACGCCGTTTAGGCAGGAACGAAGACTTTACTCTATATTATACTGAGAAGAAGATCAGATTTACAAAAGAGATAAAGCTGGCGGGACGTGAATCTGTTTTGCTTATAGCCGATTATGGCAGAAGTATCAAGAGCAAGAAAACTATCAACGAAGTTCCATGTTATGGCGATCGCGTAGACGTGGCGGTTAAAGAAGCGGAGACTTTTAATGTTAAAGTGCCGAATGCCGGGAGTTTGGATTATGCATTTCTTCGTATAGGCATCTCTCGTCCTGCAGGTACAGATAAAGGTATCAAAGTCTGGTTTAACGGCAAACCGATAGAAATACCGCTGGAAACCTGCGTAGACAGGCTTGAGGATCATGACAAACGTGACTATGCATCTTGTAAGATCGTTCCGCTGCCTGTCGATCTTGTCAAAAAAGAGAACAAGGTAAAGGTCGCTTTTAATGATGATAAGCCAGGCAGCGTAGGGTCGGTTGTTATCCGGGCTGCGGTTAATAATAGTAATTAAGGCACACTTGATATTAATTCGGAGAGAGCAAAATGAAAAAAGAAGAGATTTCCGATTTTTGTAAATCCCTGGAACCTGTTGGACGTATTTTAGAGGACCCGGATTACAATGTCTGGGGATGTTCTCCGATCTATGGGCCGGATGGGAAAATTCATGTCTTCTATTCAAAATGGCCCAATGAGGCACAGTTTGGAGGCTGGCTTACTTGCTGCGAGATCGGCCACGCCGTTGCAGATAAAGTCGAAGGCCCGTACGAAGTGCTTGAAAGTGCATTGAAGGGCAGGGGTGGCGATTGGTGGGATTCGATGACGATCCATAATCCGACGATTCACAAAGTCGGTGACAAGTATGCCTTGTTCTATATGGGTAATTGTGACGGAACAGTATATACAAAGCGTGTTGGTATGGCTATCTCCGATTCCCTTTATGGTCCCTGGAAACGTTCGGATACACCTATCGTACTTCCGTCAGAAACTCGCTCGGACTGGGACAGTATCAACACAACAAACCCTTCGTTCCTTCAGCACCCCAATGGCCAGTTCTGGTTGTACTACAAAGCTTGGAATGTCGATGACTGGGAACACGATTTAAAGTTAAGAGATGTTGATCCGGTTACTCCAGATGCCGATCTGCATACAAATCGTGCTTATGGGTTGGCGATAGCTGACAAACTTGAAGGCCCTTATGTCAAATGCCCAGACAATCCTGTTGTCAATGTTCGCACATATGGAGCAGGTATGCAGTGTGAGGATGGGTATATATTTGTTCAGGATGGAAAGTTTAAGATGTTGATGCGTGACATGGGTTTCTATAATCATGAATATGGTTTGATGTTTGAATCGGATGATGGCATTAAGTGGAGCGATCCGGTAATTTCATATTATAATTCGCATAAATACTTTGATGAAGAGCCTAATGGATTGGCCCGCGAAGGACGTTTTGAACGCCCGCAATTATTAATGAAAGATGGAAAACCAGAATACCTGTTCTGTGCAATTGTTGGAGGTAAATATAATACTTGTTCAGGAATTGTTCTGCAGCTCAAAAAAACTTAATGAATAGATTTGATTTGTTTAATAGGTTGAAGGAGAATCAGATGAGTGTGTGCAAAAATAACAGAAGAAGTTTTATGAGGCGTCGTGATTTTATAAAACTTGCCGGTTTGGGCGCAGCGTCGTTGGCTTTGGGCGGTTGTGCCGAAGGTTTCCAAAAGCTCTCTGATGCAGACGATCACGGATTTGCAGACCAGCCTAAACAACCTAACATAGTAGTAATTCTGGCCGATGATCTGGGATATCAGGATGTTGGTTTTAACGGTTGTACTGACTTTTCAACTCCTAATATTGATAGTTTAGCAAAACAGGGTGTTAAGTTTACACATGGCTATGTAACGCATGCATTCTGCGCGCCAACTCGTGCAGGTTTGATGACCGGTCGATATCAACAGCGTTTTGGATTTGAAACAAATCCGGTTTATGATGTTTACAACACTCATATAGGACTTCCGGCATCTGAAGTGATAATTACCGAACGTCTCAAGAAAGTTGGATATCGCACAGGTATGGTTGGCAAATGGCATCTGGGCGCCAGCCATAGTCATCATCCCAACAATAGGGGTTTTGATGATTTCTTTGGTTTTCTTAGTGGTGGACACGATTACTTTAAGGTTGATGTGACTAAGCCTGTACATGAGGGGTATCTTCAGCCGTTAATGCGAAATACTAAGCCTGCTGATGTTGAAGGTTATTTGACGGACCAGCTTAGCGATGAAGCTACAGGTTTTATTGATCGCAATAAGGATAAACCTTTCTTTTTATATGTGTCCTATAATGCGCCGCATACTCCTTTGCAGGCTCCTAAAGAAACAATTAAAAAATACAGCCATATCAAAAATAAGCAGAGACGTGTCTATGCGGCGATGGTCGATAAGATGGACGAAGGAATAGGACGGATTATCGATTCGGTTAAGCGGAACAATATTAGTGAACGAACACTAGTGTTTTTCCTAAGTGATAACGGCGGACCTCTTAATAAGAAAGACCCGCAAAAGAGTTTTACCTCGAATGATCCGTTGCGAGGCGGCAAGGGGGCCCTTTATGAAGGTGGCGTGCATGTGCCATTTGTAGCGTATTGGCCCGGAAAATTAAAGGCAGGGCAGGTGTATGAAAATCCGATCATTTCGCTTGATATTACGCGTACAACAGCTTCACTAGCTGGTGCTGACGAAACAAACCTGGAAGGCGTGGATCTGATCCCATATTTGACAGGAGACAAAAAAGGCTCACCGCATGACTACCTGTACTTCCGTAGAAGGAACGGGGTTATTTGGAGTATAGTCAGCAACGATAAGCAGAAACTTATCAAACCGGTCTGGTCGGATAAACATGTAGAATATTACGATCTTAACAGTGATCTCTCCGAAAAAAATGACCTGATCGCAGTCAGATCAAAAGAGGCAAAAACATTAAGAGAAAAATGGAAAGAATGGGATAAAAGTAATATCAAGATGAAGTTTATTGAACCGCATACTTATCGCAAACATGCTGAGGAGTTTTATAAAACTGTGCCTAAGCATTAATGCGAGCATGTAACTAAGTTGGCCTGGCACTTTAAAACAGGAGATAATCTGATGGACAGAAGAAGTTTTCTTAAAATGACGGTTGGTGTTTCTGCTAGTTCTTTTTTGGCTGGTTGCGGCATTGGTCGATTGGAAAAAGATATCTCAGCAGATCGGCCCAATATCATCTTTATCCTTACGGATGACCAGCGGGCAGATACTTTAGGGTGTATGGGCAATTCTCTAATTCAAACACCTAATATCGACAGACTGGCAGCAGATGGTGTGCTTTTTGAAAATGCGTCGATCACAAGTGCCATTTGTACGCCGAGCAGGATCAGCTATTTCCTTGGCCAGTATGAACGCAGGCATGGTGTCAATTTTAACTCCGGTACCGCTGTTGCGGAAGAGGCCTGGCAAAAATCTTATCCTGCTCTGTTAAAAAAAGCAGGGTATTATACCGGCTATGTTGGTAAGAATCATTCGCCGATAGGAAATGATGGATACAGCAGCGGTGTTATGGAAAAAAGTTTTGATTACTGGTATGCTTCACACGGCCATATTGGATTCTATCCTAAAAAACAGTGCCAGAACCAGACCGATATTTTTGATAATGCCAAAGCCGATACTCAAATTGAGATCATCGACGAGGGTGTTATGAATTTCCTTGAGACAAATGAAGAATTTGCTTCCGGGGCAAAGAAGTTTCTTGAAGAAAGGCCTGTTGATAAACCATTTTGTCTTTCGATATGTTTTAATCTCCCGCATGATTTTGGTGCCAGCCGGATGGCGCAGCTTGAAGGCGATCCTGAGATATATAAATCCCTTTATCGTGATCAAAAAGATGATATCAGCCTGGGAGACCTCTATCTGGCAAAGTCAAATATTAAAACCCCAAAACTTCCCCCCGAAGTGCTACCGACAGAATACCGTCAGCATGGCTATGATTATGTTGACAAACCGAAAACCATGCTTGAAAGAAAAATTCGTACTTTTCAGGCCGTTACCGGTATTGACAGGCATGTGGGTAATGTCCGACGAAAACTAGAAGAACTAGGGCTGTCAAAAAATACGATCATAATCTATAGTTCGGACCATGGGATTATGCAGGGAGAGTTCGGGCTTGGCGGAAAGGCGTTGAATTACGAGAGATGTCTGCATGTGCCGATGATCGCCTATGACCCACGTGTTAATGTTTCAAGCAAAAAGAAACGTCGAAAAGAATTGGTTCAATCTATTGATATTGCACCGACATTACTTGGCATCGCTGGAATTTCGGCACCGGATTCAATGCAGGGAGCCTCAATGCTTCCATTGCTTCAAGGCAAAGATGTCAGATGGCGTGAACATGCATTTGCAGAAAATTTATGGGCCACTCGATTTGGCAATCCAAGGATCGAAAGTGTCAGAAGCCAACGTTGGAAGTATATTCGTTATTTTGAAAATGACCAGTCGATCTACAATAGGAATGTTAGTCATTGGACAGAAGAATACATGGTTACCAATCCACAGGCTGCACTTTACAAGCAATGGCTTAATGCATCGGTCTCAGGGGAAAAACCCGTCTATGAGGAACTTTATGACCTGCATAATGATCCCGATGAGATCGTTAATTTATCAGATGATCCTAAACATGCTAAGATGCTCAATAAAATGCGAAAGGTTTGCCAATCTCAGGTGGCTATGGCCAGGGGTTCCCAAACACCCCCATTAACAGTTGAGCTGTCGAAGGAGCGTTTAGAATACTACCAAAAGCATCTAAGGCAGGATTAATATTCTAAGCTGGGAAGCTTCCAAACAAATGAATAGCCCTTTTTTTGGCCAAAACAGCATGTTTACGCAATTTAATTTCGGCATTGGCGTGTATAGAGGATTGTTATGCGCTTATCGAGGTTGATTTTGGTCTGTCATATTTGGTACAATAAAAGGCTAGAAATATTAATACAATGGCTGCTTATGGGGTATTAAGATACAGTCGGGGTGTGGTGTTTCATCAATATAGGCGAGTTTGGATATTGTTGGCTGTATGTAGTGCAATAATGAAAAGCATCATAATATGTTTTCTGAGGATGGGTATGAAGAATTTTACAGTGTCACTTTTGGTGTTTTTAGTTACGTTTTCAGGCGTATGCTTTGGACGTGATATTTATGTTGCCACAAATGGGAGTGATTCCAATTCTGGCACGATCTCAGATCCATATCTGACTATATCAAAAGCTGCCAGTGTTGCCGTCGCAGGTGATGTTTGTTATGTACGTCAGGGGACCTACGAAGAGACACTTACCCCAGCCAATTCCGGGACATCTGGCAATCCTATTATATTCCAGTCGTATCCGGAGGAATACGTTACGATCTCTGCGATGCAGCCTTTAAGCGGCTGGACACCGGACGCCGGTTCAATTTATAAAACAACAGTAAACTGGGATCTTGGCCAAAAGAATTTAGTGATGGATGGATTAAATGCACTTGATCTTGCTCGATGGCCCAACAATACCGACGGCGATCTCTGGACGCAAAATTCTCTGCGAAACACCAGCGGAAGTGATGGCACTGTTATTTACAATGCCTATCTAGACTATTCGCCGGGGATTCCCAATATTAACTGGGAAGATGGCGGTTCGATATATTTCTACGGTGATTCAGCAGGCGCCGGTTGGCTGACTTGGCGCAGGTTTATTAAATCCAGTACAAGCACACGAGTGACATTTGATCTGGAAACAGGTGCCGGTCTTGAGTGGATACGTACAGAACATGCACCGCAGGATTTAGGCGACTTCTGGCTTGAGGGGGTCAAGGATGCTTTGGATTATGAGAACGAATGGTATTATGATTCGGCGACTAATTTATTGTATGTTCAACTTCCCGGTGGTGTTGCTCCATCTGACGGTCAGATATCAATGAGAAGGCGTGAACTTGCCATTGATCTTGGTACAAAAAATTACATCGAGATCAGAGATCTAAATGTCCTTGGCGGCAGTATTGAAATTGGCGGTTCCAATAACTTACTGTTTGGTGTGACCAGTTTGTATGGAAACTGGCATCGGGGTATAGTCACTGGATTTAGCGTAAATAGTCAAAGCGTTTATCTGGCGGGCTCCAATAATACGGTCCAGAATTGTGAAATAGGTTATGGCTCAGGCACAGGAATCTGGGATGACGGAACAAATAACCTGGTAACGAATTCCTATATTCATGATTTTGATTATCTGGGCGACTATGACGCGATCGTTATGGCCCGGTCATGGACTGGCGGCAATGGTACCCGCTTGATCGGTAATACGATTACCCGAGCAGGTCGAGATGCGCTCCAGTTGGTCACAAATAATTGTGAGATAGCCTACAATGATATTTCTGCTTGTGCTTTGATAGCCGATGATTGCGGTTTGTTCTATAATACCGGGGGGCCTAAAAACACAGAAATTCATCACAACTGGTTCCACGATGCGTATTCCAGCGGTACAAAGACCAAAGTTGCTGGTATCTATTTAGACAATGATTCAGAAGGTTTTAGCGTTCATCATAACGTCGTATGGAACACTGAGTGGACGAGTATACAGATGAACCTGGATTGTAAAGATATAGATGTTTTCAATAACACTTTCTGGGATGGTTCGGCTGTGATGGGTGCCTGGCATGCAGCTGGAACTTCTTTTACTAATATCAGAGTGTGGAACAATCTGGGTAGCGATAATAACTGGGAGCCTCAATCCGATCTGCAAAATAATTTAACTATGTCAACCGATCCGTTTGTTGACAGTGCCAATGGAGATTTTAGATTAAATGCAGGCACTACTCCGATCGATTACGGAAGGGTGATCTCAGGAATTACAGATGGCTATGTAGGTGCTGCTCCCGATGCAGGAGCCTATGAGTATGGAGCTGCAGATTGGGTCGCAGGTGCGGACCTGTCGCTATTGAGTACTCCTTATAACGGCAGCCCGTCATTGATCCCAGGCAGAATTGAAGCTGAGGAATATAATAATGGCGGTCAAGGGGTTGCATATTATGACACGACTTCCGGCAATTCAGGCGGAGAATTTAGAACCGATGATGTGGACATAGAGAGTCGTGACGGAGGATACACTGTCGGATGGGTTGATGATGGCGAGTGGTTGGAATATACAGTCAATGCGACGTCAGGTGTTTATGAGTTAAAGGCTCGTGTTGCATCTACATTTACAGACTGTTCCTTTAGCGTATTCTTGGACGGAACTCAGATAGCAATCGTTAATGTTCCCAAAACCCAAGATTGGGCAAACTTTGTTGATGTTACTGTTCCGGGCGTTGCTGTTACTGGCGCCAGTGATGTATTTTTGCGTATTGAATTTTCTTGCCCGAGTGGCGGCCAAAATCTTAACTGGATCGAGTTTATCGGTGAGACCGATCCGCCGACTCCTGATCCTGCAACGTGGGCGTCTGTTCCGCAAGCTGATGGTTCTGCGATCAGTATGATCGCTACAACCGGTTCTGATGCCAGCGGAGTTGTGGAATACTATTTTGAAGAAACCAGCGGCAATTTAGGAGGTGATGATTCTGGCTGGCAGTCCAGTCCCAGCTATATAGACGAAGGTCTTGACTCTCAAACCGAATATACTTATAGGATGCGAATGCAGGATGCAACGGGTAATATGACAGCTTGGTCAGGTTCTCAGTCTGCAACTACAGGAGCATTTATTGAAGGAGCCGGTTCTTTTCTTGAGCAGGGCGGCGAGGTTTGTTTCGAGGCTGAAAATTATGATGTTCTTGAAGCTCGATCTGACAGCCCGAACCTATGGGTAGAGGACACAACTTTTGCCGGCGCCGTTGGCTCTTACATGTGGACCGTTGACGGTCAGTTGCTGCCCGAATATCCGGATTATAATTATGGCGCTCGGATGCTGTATGATATTAATTTTACGACTTTAGGGAATTATACAGTTTATGTCCGTCGTTGGGTAGACGCGAATCAGCAGGCCAATGCAGGTTCGAACTCTGCTTGGGCAGGTCTTGATGGAGTCAGCACCGGCGTAGTTGATAACACTAACGATTTTGATCAGTGGATTTGGAAAAGCTTAGGTACGGTTAATGTTTCTACCGCAGGCGCAAAGACATTGGATATCGTTCGACGTGAAGATGGTTACATGGTCGATCGTATTGTTCTAACTCAAGGTGCCATCCCAACTGGCAGCGGGCCTGCAGAAAGCTTGCGTGATTTTAATGCAACACTAGTAGAATTTGCGATCTTTGCCAGCCAGTGGCAGCGGACAGATTGTAGCACTTCCAATGGTAATTGCAGCGGTGTTGATATTGACATTGATGGTGATGTGGATATTGACGATTTGTGTTTGTTTGCAGAAAACTGGTTAAATGGAATGTAATTCGAGTGGCGGAGGGAGCATAAATCCGGCAAAGTTCTATAACAAATGCAATCTATTTCATGATCGGTAGAAAATTGTTGGCGTGATAAAAAGACGTTTTTACGAGGAATATTTGGGGTTTAAGCATTTGGAGATTTAAAACGCTTTTGTTTTCAATCTTAATTAGGGCGGTGTTTTTAGTACATTTTTACAGTTTTTAATAAATGGTAGCATGGCGTAAAATAAAGACGGATTTGCGTGATACGAGGTTGCTTTTTAGCCGGTATATTTGCTATTATAACCTTTGTATTGGCAGGGTGATTAGTCGAACTCTTTTGATTGGGATTTTAAGAGATACTTGACGATTAAGGGAATATCAAACAATGCATGATATTAAGAGAAATTACAAAAATTCAGGATTTACACTTATCGAATTGCTCGTCGTGATCTCTATCATAGCGTTGCTTTTGTCGATTCTGATGCCGGCTTTGGCTGTTGTAAAAGAAGGGGGACGAATAGTCGTTTGTAAATCAAGACTGAAGCAAATTGTAACAGGAGCCAACCTTTGGGCCTATGAAAACGATGATTGGACAGTTCCGGCAATATGGTTTGCGCCTAGTAGTGTCACTAATTCCACAACTGGAGATCCGATGGATTGGCTTGGATCACTTCAACCTTACACAAATTCAGCAATGTCATGGGAAGCAATACATATGCAGGTGAACGATGGCTTCAAAGCGGATCTTTATGAGTGCCCATCATTGATTCCTGATAAGGCAGAAATGATGATAGCTGAAGCCCTGCCTACCTCGTCGTTTAGGGGTGGGTTCAAGGATGAAACAACAGGCCAGTATAAAGGCTATGCTGCAAATGGCTATTCGATCTTGGCTTATTCAGGCCAAGATGCTCCCGGCAGGAGTTCGAGGAGAAATGATGGCAGAGACATGTGGTCTTATAATGGAGACGAATTCGCTCTCTGGAGTAAACATGGCAGCGTGAAACTTACTAATGTTCGGACGCCGTCTAAGTATATGTATTTTATGGATCATACAGCGTACACTGTTAAACAGCAAGGGTACAGTGATACTTGGCACTCAAATCTTTTTTATGGCACAAGCTTTGAAGAAGCAGAGGCTAATACTCAACTGACTAATCTTTGGCGTTGGCACAAAAATGATAGCCGGGCCAATATGGCATTCTACGACGGGCACGTTGAGACTGCTCCGAAAAATTTGAAGGATATCTCTGACAAAGTACTCGGAGGTGGTCAAACAGGGGGTTAACCAGGAACTTAGAGTAAATAAATAATAGAGTATGTTCATATCGGAATATACAGAAAGTTAATCTACTTTTTTATAAGGGGAAGGTGATGAGGAAATATTTGTTCTTAATTTGTTTATGTGTTATTTCAGTGAATGCATTTGCTCTCTATTGGGATGACGGAGCGGCTCCCGATAATCTTTGGAGCAATGCTCTAAACTGGGATCCCGATCAGGTGCCAACCGCGTCAGATGATGTGGAAATCTATGGATGGTACTCGGGCGGTAATCCTAGTGTAGAAATTGACGCGGTCACAACAGCTCAATTCTATAAGAAATGCATCATAGCCAATGGCTCAACCGTAACTGTCAATGGAGGTTCACTTCTTGCGTCAGTGCCTGCTGATCCAAATTTTGCATGGGAACGTGAGATCAATGTAGGCGTTGGTTTCTCTACAGGTAATGGCACACTTAATCTTAACGGTGGAACGGTAGAGACTTTTGCCTTTAATATTGCCAGAGCCGCCGGTGCAGCAGTAGGCTTAGTCGAAATGACCGATGGTTATATGGATGTTGCAGACCTGAGCATAGCCTCAGACGCTCAGAATCAGGGAACATTGAACATCAGTGATGGGTTGATCGAGGCTTCATGGCGATTGAGGCTCAACGGAAACAGCAATGCCGATGCCACTGCCGTTGTCAATATTACCGGTGGTGAGATAGCAGTTGCCCAAGCCCTTGAATTTGGAAGTGCCGGTACAGCTGTGATAAATATTACAGATGGTATGTTAAGCATGACTGGTGATAAAAGGGCACATATTCAGGGCTTTATTGATAACGGCAATATTGTATTCTTTGATTCTGCTCCGAATGCTGATTATTCACTCATTTTTGACGATGTTGATACAATTCTTACAGCATATATCTTTGATGATGCAACTTTGGTTTCGTCGATCACCGAAAATTTCAATGCATTCCATATTGATCCTAATGCTCTTCCAAGCCCGATCTATGGTGCGGATGACTCGATCGAACAGCCTCTGGTTCTGGCTTCTGGATATACATGGGGCGGTTATGCAGATCCTGACGATGGGTCATGGCCAGGAAATATGATCTGGCCAAAGATCTATATGCAAACACTTAATCCAGGAGTAGTTGGAGAAGAAAATATTCTGTCAATTGCAAGCGGAGCAAGAAATACAGGTTCGTACGTTTATACTGTTTTCTCAACTAACGGTAACAGAAATGCTACCGAGTATGTTCCTGACCTGGATATGGGAACAGTGAGCGTAGACATAATGCAAAATGGTGATCCGCTTGATCTAAGATTGATCATTCGTGATGCAGACGACAATTGGTATGTTTCCAGTGTTGCATTTGCGGCTGTTTCCGGTGAGGTGTCGTTATCTACTGACGTTGCTTCGTTAACGTGGAAAGCAGCCAACACAGGTGCGGCAGCAGATATGGATCAATTGGACAGTCCCGATGGTCCGGGAACCTTGTTCGATCCGCTTGAACCGGATGCAGATCCGAACCTGGCAAAAGTAACCGGTGGCGGGCTATATCTTGATAACGTAACAGATCCGTTTGTTAGCAATGTTCGACTTCGTTCTATTGCATGGACCGGTTATGTTGAACCGGTAGAAACAGTTTCGTTGTCGCTGAACTTTGACGGACTGGAAACTGCCGATTTGATTTATGAAGATGATTTTAATATTCCAGCTGAAACACCGATCAATCTCCCTGATAACAACTTCCCAGTTGGTGGCTATGCAAATCCAGACGGGATGCCCGCAGGTTGGAACGCTATTCAAACACAAATATTGTATGATAATCCATCTGGGCCTAATCTTTCTGCACTTGCTGTCGTTGGAGGGGCTCGAAAAGATGGTGCATACCTCTATACTATTTTTTCAGATATAGGAACAGGAATGCCGACGCAGTATGTACCGAATTTTGATAGTGGATATGTTACTCTAAGTGGCGTATCTGTCCACAATGCTACAGCAACTCTTGACCTGCGTTTGATGGTCAGGAATGGTGATGGTAATTGGTATCTATCTGAGCAAACTGTCGCTGATGATATTTCATCAACCTCAGCGTCTACTTTGCCAGCTATTGATGTCAGTACCCTTAAATGGGAGACAATAGATGCTGCTTCGCGGGATAATATGAATGAGATGGCAGCAGACGACGGACCAGGCAGCTTGATAATGTCTGGTGATCCTAATATTGCTCCCGATCTGTCTATGGTTACAGGTATGGGACTTTATTTGGATGATGTTGCATATCCTCAGATCGGTTTCCTGCGTATTCAGGGCATTGACGTGGCAGGTTATGTTCCGCCAACCGAGTCGCTGGCGATATATGAAGATTTCGATTCCGCCAGTCATCCAGGTGGTGCTATTTATAAAATGTATCAGGGTACAGCAACTCCAGTTGATACAGAGCAGACAGCTGTTAATACTTCCGGTTTCCGTTATGGCGGGTGGGGTGACTCTACTATAACTGCACCTGGAACATACTACCTGTGGAGTGGTGCTGCATTCCAGACATGGCCGACATTTAGTAGATTAACATTAAGCGGTAACATGGCAGATGCTGGTTCTTACTTCTATACGATTTTCTCAGAATCCGGCAGCCCGTTGCCAACAAAGTATGTTCCTAATATGGCTAACGGTACAGTAAGCCTTACGGTCGAAATAAAGGATGGCCCAGTTGCTCTCGATACTTTTGGAGCTGATCTTCGCATTATACTGAGAAATGGTTCAGGCGAGTGGTTTGTATCAAGCATTGCATTTGATGACCTTCCGGATGATGCCGTATCTGCAGTAACAGTAGATGTCTCTGCTTTAACCTGGAAACGTGTAAATGCATCGGCTGAGCTGGACATGAATCAACTTGATGGTGGCGATTCAGGTCCGGGTATTCTGTTTGATCCGCTTGATCCGGATGTTGTTCCTGATCTGAGCGTATGCACTGGTGGTGGTGTCTATATTGAAGATAGTGCATCCAGCCCTGATCTGCAGGATGGTTTCCTCAGATTTTATAATATTCAATGGTCAGGATACACACCACCTGCTACTGTATCGAATGTCCATCAGGACTTTACAGCAGGCTCTGGATTGGTATATCATGCTACAAACCAGGCTGAAACTCCAAACATATCGTCGAGTTTGGGTTATCCATGGGGTGGTTGGACGCCACATGTTCCTGATGCGGGCTGGTTAGGGCTTTATTTCGGAAATAGTTCACTCGAGTTTTATAACCAGGACAACAGGGGCACCTATGCATACTCGATTTTCTCTTCGACAGGCAACTATAATCCGACTGAGATGGTAGATGAGCTTATCGCTATCGAAGTTGAATTTGCACTGATGGCTGCAGGTTACCTTTATGATTATCGCTTCCTGATCAGAAGTGAGTTTGGAGACTGGTATATTTCCAGCATTCCGGCCGAACTTGATGATGTCAGTACCGGTACACCTTGGACAACGTTTACGGTTGATGTCTCCGACCTGACTTGGTATCAAGTCAATCAAGCTGCTGAAGATGACATGAATGAAATGGACGGTGACACAGGTCCCGGTGCTATTACTATAGGTGCCGTTGCGACTCCTTCTATGAACAACATCACCGGTGGCGGTTTACACGTCGATGTCGATGCTGCTGGCTTGCAGGCAATACGCTTACGTGATATGACATGGCATGGATTGCCGGCAGTCTGTGGTGATTTTGGTACTGTGTTACCGGCAGGTGCCGATCTTAATAACGACTGCTATGACGATATCAACGATCTGGTAATAATGGCCGCTGACTGGGTAACTACCTATCAGTTGGACGAATTTGCTATACTGGTCAGTGAATGGCTAAATTGTACGGAACCTACTGACATTAATTGTGCTCCGTACTTACCTTGATAATATAGATAATCTCTTCGGCAGGCCTGCATGGGTTTCTGTGGGCCTGCTGTTATTACTGCTTTTATAGGACGCTGTCGCGTAAAGAGGAGTTATGGTCGTATTTAGAGGTTTATTTATTAGTTGAGTTTTTGGTATAATAACACTCGTAGTGTTGTTATTGAAAATAAGTTGTGTGTGTGTTCTGCTTGGAGGCGGAAAGTGGTGGAAAATACATTTAAATTATTCCTCCCATTTCTCCCAGGCATTTTATGTAATGTAATAAAAATCTTTAGATTGGAGGATTGGAAGATGAAAAAAACATTAGTAATGGCGTTTGTTGTTGTGTTGGCAGTGAGTGCTTCGGCGGGTATTGTTACATTTGACTTTGAGTCGCCGGTTGGCGACCATAATCCATCAGGGAACGGATGGAATGATAACAAAGGGTGGCAAGGATGGTTCGCAGGTGCGGGTATCGGTGTAGATGGTTCGCAGGGAGCTGTAACCCCGGCAGTTAATTGGTACAATCTTGTTAGCGTAGAAGGCGTGGCTGCACCGACTGCTGTTGGCGAGTTCGTCACCATTGAATCCGCTTTTAAATTTACCGTCGGAGATGTGGTTGGCGTTACTCCCAACACATATAATTGGTCTTTCGGTCTTGTCAGTGAAAACACTGCGACCAGTGGCGCCGGACCCGAGATGTTGTTCACACGGAGGGCTGATAATGCCTATGGATTTGCCACGACCGGGGACGGACAGGCTTGGACTCTTGGGGGATGGGAATCTCCTGCTGAGATGGGTATGAGCGGTGCGTATAGTGCATCCAGCGGTTGGATCGGACAGAGAGTTACAGTGACTATGGCGGCTGTCGGTTACGACGTCCTTAGCGAACTCCTTGCTCCAGATGGTTCTGTATTAGCCGACCGGTTGAATCTTGCTCAAACCTTGCCAACGCTGGCAGGAGCATCGACGTGGTATGGCAAGGTGCAAACACAAGACATGGGTACTTCTAATATGACTTATCTTAATATGGATGATGTCGTTCTGTCAAATGTTCCTGAGCCTGCTACAATGGCAATACTTGGCTTAGGTGCAATGATGATTCGCAGAAAAAAATAATCGCATAAGTGATTATTTGTTTTAAAACCAAATGCCCCGCACACAAAGGTGAGAATTGAGTGCGGGGCTATTTTTATATCGAGGTTGATTGGCTTGCAGGAATAGCCGAAATGTAAATGGATGTAGTAAAACTGAACGATTTGTTAGCCGGGGTGTGTTATGCTTCATAAATATCAGATAAAGTTATGCATTCTAATCGCCTGTGCTCTTATCGTATTGTTCAACGCTTGCAGTGTCTTTGCCGCAACGGTTACTGTTGAACCGAACACTACACGATCCATCCATGGGATAAGCGATCTCGATCGCTTGAAATATATTAATCTTTCATCGTCTGGGTCCTGGTATGAATCAAAAGTGGGTACCCGGTATGACTATTATGTTAATGACCTGGAAATGACCTTTGGCAGAAATCTTAGCATTGTCAAAGGTGAGGTCGACTGGGGAAGTTCCATTCATGAGGACACATCCGCTCCTGGCACTGTCGATATACCAAGAATGATCTCTGAACTCAATCCTACTAATAACGGTGCAAGTGCAACTTTTATCAATGATTTCAGCCCTAACCTGAATGTTGCTTCACATGAACACGCTGTCAATGTTTACCCCGATTTTATGGATAAATATACCGTAGCAGGTGTTGAAGCTGATCGCTGGCTGCCATCTAATACAGTCGCAGCAGCCGATCTAGCTGTTAATCTACTGAAATATGGATTTACGGATTTGATGCGTCCGGCTTTTTATGAAATAAGAAATGAACCAGACTGGAGATATTGGAGCGATCAAAAGTATATAGATCTGCATACGGATATTCATAGTAAAGCCAAGCAGGAAAACCTTAGTACCGAGATCGGCGGCCCTTGTTATTCAGTTGGTTATTTTTATAAAAATAATTATCAATACTTAAGCACCATCACAGATTTTATTGATAACACAAGTTGCGGTCTGGATTTTTATTCTTTCCATACATACGATTTTATGCATTGGGAAGGGCCTACTGCTTC
The DNA here is from genome assembly GCA_023143375.1 of Planctomycetota bacterium. Taxonomy (GTDB): domain Bacteria; phylum Planctomycetota; class Phycisphaerae; order Sedimentisphaerales; family Anaerohalosphaeraceae; genus JAFGKL01. Next base: position 2,790 of record JAGLHQ010000258.1, on the reverse strand, counting down.
CGGAGATTTTGTTGGCCGTGTCACCAGTAGTCTTCCGCTGGATGGGGTTTTGGATGCAATAGTCAATTACACTAACAACAATTACAGCAAAGAAGTTGGTTTTGTGTTTAGCGAGCAGGGTGGCTATGTCAGTGATGGTACAGGCGATACCGTAGCTGAAGATCTTGCTAATCACTATTTCCCATTGAGCACTTTCCTCGGGACAGCCTGGGAATGGGAAATGCAAAAACGTTCGATCATCAATTATATAATGGTCAACAGTGCTATCAGTAATACCATGACTTATATGAACCATCCTCATACCGTTAAAAAAGCAGTCCCTTTTATTTTAGATGAATCTGCAGCCTGGGATCCGACTTATTATGCATCGTTGCTGGTCTCTGAAAACTTTGAACATCCGGTCAACAACTATTCTGAAAGCAAGCTGATACATTTCTATGAGTTTTTTAAAGATGTTCGGGGCCGCAGGATCAAATCCTTTGTTGATGACCCTGACCTGCAGCACCATGCGTTTGTAGATCAGGACAAAGTGGTGTTGATTTTTAACAATGTGTCAATGTCGACAACAGCGTTAAATTTTCAGATCAACTCTTCTGATACTGTTGATTCTATTACTCTAAGGCGTTTAGGTCGTAATGCAGATTTCACTCCCTATCTGACCGAGCAAGTTATTGCCGACCTGTCCAATATCCAGATTGCAGGATTAGAGTCCGCTGTCATTATTATTGACTATGCAAATACGATCACTCAGACTTCGGAGGTTGACGAAGTACCTTATTATGGTGACATCGTTTCATCTGAGATATTAGGTTCGTCCACGACTACATTTACCGTTAATATCCCGGAGTATGACTTAGCTGATTATGCTATACTTCGTATCAGCGTAGGCAGGCCCGCCGGAACTGATCAGGATATAGATGTTGTTCTTAATGGTCAGACCTTGAGTATTCCAGTCGAGGATGCTGCCGATAGACTTGAAAATGACACTGAGTATGGTTCATTAAAGTCAATTAAGATCGATGCCTCACTACTTCAGGCAGTTAACACCGTTCAGGTTTCATTTCCTGACGCTCAAGGCGGCGGTGTAGGTTCGGTTGTCATTCGTGCAGCGTTAGATCAGGGATCTCAAGGGATTCCGGTGACTAATATGGCTTTCATCGAGCAGGGCGGCGAAGTTTGTTTCGAAGCTGAAAACTACGACGGTCTTGAAGCTCGATCTGACAGCCCAAATATATGGACCGAAGATACTACAGCAAGCGGAGCAGTAGGTTCTTACATGTGGACCGTGGACGGTCAGTTCTTGCCGCAATACCCGGATTACACTTATGGTACCCGTTTGTTATATGATATCAATTTCACAACCCTGGGCGACTACACTGTTTATGTTCGTCGATATTGGGATTCAAGCCAGGTAGCCAATGCAGGCTCGAACTCTGTTTGGGTGGGCCTTGAAGGAATTAACACCGGAGTAGTGGATAATGGCCAGGATCCCGATCAGTGGATATGGAAAAGTTTAGGTACGGTTAGTGTCTCTACGCCAGGGGGCAAGGCATTAGATATTGTTCGCCGTGAAGACGGTTATATGATAGACCGTGTTGTTGTAACTCAAGGTGCTGTGCCCGGCGGTACCGGCCCAGCAGAAAGTCCACGACAAGGCGGTTATACTTTTACGGAGTTTGCAACTTTTGCAAGCCAATGGCAGCGAACCGATTGCGATATCTCGAATGAATATTGTTCTGGTGCTGATTTTGACGGAAACGGCAATGTAGATATTGGCGATTTGCGTTTGTTTGCACAAAGCTGGCTAAACTCAATTTAATTTACAACAAATGCTATGAGAGTTCTATAGCGATACCATAACTAATAGGGATTTTATATGAATTGTGAATTCAAGCGGTCACACAAAAGGCATCAGGTCGCATTTCTATTTTTCCTTTGCATGATTGTGTCTTGTTTGGGTGTTGATGCTTTTGCAAAAACTAGTGATTCATCTATCGTGATTCACAAACCCAACAAAGAAGTTCCCAGTCTGAAAAACGTATTGTTTTTAGGTGACGATGTCATGTTTGCGTATAAGCCTCATCTCCTTAAGCTGATAGGCACAAAAGCAAACTGTACATTCATAAGTATGCCTAAAGACGGCGATCCGGATTGATAACGTATAATATCTTTCGCACTTTTAAAAGTTGATTAAAAAAGCCCTTTCTCTGGTCGATGGTAAATAAACCGATTATTAACCATTATTCCAAAGAAAGGACAAAATTATGCAAGAAGCTACATCGACAGAAACGGCTAAGGACTTGAGTAGCGTTATCAAAATTAATGAGCACCAGTTCAAAGATCATCTCGGCAAGATGGTTCGCAGCACCGTTGAGGAAACTCTTAACGATATGCTGGACGCTGAAGCTGACCAGCTTTGTAATGCCAAAAAGTATGAGCGGAACGATAAACGCTCCAATGGCAGAGCAGGCCATTACAAGCGTAAGCTTCATACAACCTCAGGCGAAGTTGAATTAAAAACCCCGAAGCTTCGAGGGGCCAGATTTGAAACAGCATTGCCCAGCGTCAACTATAATTTCCCTTCAACGACAATTATTTCTTCCCTTCAGTTATAACAGTTTGAACTGCTAAACAGATGACGAACACGTCCTGTTAACCTGTCAAGTCCTGATTATAAGTTGACACTTTATATTTTCATTTCTTCTCATCTTAAATAAATAATCAACTACGATTTGCTAGCCGCATAATTTCACAGTTCGCCGAGAATGGGCCACCATAAAGCTCGTCGGA
>JAGLHQ010000257.1 GCA_023143375.1 Planctomycetota bacterium | reverse complement strand
ACTTCGACTGGTGCGGAAAGTTCCAAAGCGGAGCCGGTAAAGGCGGGCTGGCTTTTTAATAGCGTAGAGCGTGTAGCGGGCAGCGGATAGGACGGCGATGCCGTCGCTGACCTGCGGTCAGTTGGGTATAGCGTGTAGCGGATAGCAGGTAGTGCAAAGGGATAAACATGGATGTTAACAAGTTCGTCGGTGAGGTTTTCGACGCGATAGACAATATGGATGCGGATCGTTTCGTAATGTGCCTGGCAAAGGATGCAGTATTTCGTTTCGGTAACAGCCCGGCGATAACCGGGACCGAAGACGTCAGCAGAGTGATCGGTCAATTCTTCCGCCGTGTCAACGGGATGCGGCATAACGTGATGGAGATAATCGGTCATGGAGAAACTATCATCTGCAAAGGCAAAGCAACGTATATCAAAAAGAACGGCAGCGAAGTAACGGTTGATTTTTCAAATGTATGGCACATGTCACCTGAGGGAAAGATACAGGTCTATCTTTCGTTCGCCGATCTTCGAAAAGTTTTCGAGGCATAAAAAAAGGGCTACTGCTGTCGCGCTTATAGCCCTTTGGTAAACGTTTAATTTTCACTAACATTCATTTCAAATACAAATCGAGTATGTAACATTTTTTAAATTATTAAGATTTCCGATTTGTAAAAAATGTCATCTGTTGGTTTCAGAGGTGGCGATCGTTCCTGCATTGAAACAGTTTCATAGAACTCCCCGTTCGAGAAGTAGTTTTGAATTTTGTACCAAGCCGATTCCTGCACAAAAAGGGGAGAACTAAATACAACAAATACAACCCCGATACAGAGAAGTAACGTCCATGTCTTCATGTTAAATCTCCTAAATTACAACCCCAAATCGGCATATATACCGAAAGGCCTTTAAATATTAGAACCTTTAAAATGAAGGCCTCGGCCATAAAGGCTAATTATTCAAAAGCTAAAAAAACAGCGATAAACATACTGACAACCGTGATTATTGCCAATAACGTAAAACTTAAAGCAATAAATGATACGAAACCAGATGCTGTTATCAGTATCAAAAGTGCAATTTTGCGGTTAATTTAATGCGGCGTATTTTTCAAAAAAAACTTCTATCCCTTTCAAAAAGCGACTTTACGAATATTTTTTTTTGATGTAAATATCCCGGAAAATCGGTATAATACCCCGACTCGGAACAATCGCATCGATGGTTTTGGCGGAAGGATCGTATGAGTGATAAAATGAATAAAGGCGAAAAAGAGTTTCTTGAAAAACTTAAGGAACTTAACAAACGTGCGAAGTATTACGAGTCAAAACATCTCGATCCGTTAGAAGTCGAGCACTCGCGCGAATATCATCTTAAACTTGAAAGCCTTATCACTACGATCTCTACAAACTTTATCAATCTTCCGTTGGATGAGATCGAGGATGGTATCGACAAGGCTCTTGGCATATTGGGGAAGTTTTTTCAGGTCGACCGCAGTTATATTTTTCTTTACAACGAAAACCGAACTTTAATGAGCAACACTTACGAGTGGTGCGTAAGAGACGTCGAATCGCAAAAGGGTCACCTGCAAGATGCGCCTTGCGAACTGTTCCCGTGGTTTACCGAACAGATGAAGCGGCTCGAGACAGTTTACTTTCATAAAATGAGCGATGTTCCGGCTGAGGCTAAATCGGTTCTGTCCGAATGGCAAAGGCAGGATATTAAGTCGATCATATGCGTACCAATGGTGTGCAGAAAAGGGCTTGTTGGTTTTGTCGGTTTCGATAGTGTTCGTATCGAGCGTCCTTTCGCGGACGATACGCGTATACTACTTCGCAGCATCGGCGAGTTATTCGCAAACACGCTTGCGCGTCGCGATTCAGAGCACGATCTTATGCAGCGAACCGAACAACTTCGTGTTTTGATCGAAGCGTCGGAAAGACTAAACGCGATACTGGAAGTTAAAGTGGTGATGCGTGAGTTGGTGACATCTGCGATGGAACTGATGAACGCAACCTCCGGAACAGCGGGTACTTTCAAAAATGGCAAGATGGTGTTTAACGAACACAATAACAGGGGCGAACTTCTCGATATTCACTTCGAGTTTGAAGAGGGTTATGGTGTACCCGGCTGGGTCGTTAAAACTCGCGCGCCGTATCTTAGCAACGATACCGAACACGACGAACACGTAGTGCCTTCGATACAAAAACAGTTGAACTTTTATAACCTTGTTAATGTTCCGATACTAAGTTCCACCGGTGCCCTGCTTGGATGCTTTGAGATACATAACACCGAAGGCAGGCGTGACTTTAACGATCAGGATGTTGAGATGCTTCAGGGTCTTGCGAGCCTTGCATCTGTTGCGATCGAAAACGCGATCCTGGTAGAGGATCGCCACAAAAACGCTATGGCCCTGGAAAACAGCGAAGACCGTTTCCATGACTTTTTTCAAAAAGCACCTATAGGTTTCCATATATTCGGTCCGGATAGAACTATCCTGGATATCAACCAAACAGAACTTGATATGATAGGTTATAAACACGATGAAATCGTCGGTAAAAAGAGCTGGAGCGATCTGATCCGGCCAAACCAAATAAAACAATTTGAAATACATTGGAAAGATATAGTAAGCAAGGGCGAAGCAAAGGGCCTTGAGTATACCCTGGTACATAAAAACGGCAACTTTGTAGATGTGTTACTAAACGCATCGGCAAGATTCGATCAAGATGGTAATCTTGTCAATACTCGCGGCAGCGTTATCGATATAACACAGACAAAGAAAAAAGATCTTGCACTTAGCCTTAGCGAACAGCGGTTCCGTGCGATAGCGGATTACACATACGACTGGGAGAACTGGGTAAGCACTAAAGGTACGCTTCTGTGGGTAAACCCGGGAGTTGAAAGAATAACAGGGTACACCCCGGCAGAATGCATGACGATGAAAGATTTTCCACTACCGCTTATCTACGAGGAAGACAAAGAAACCGTCAAGGAAATTTTTAAGGGCGCGTTCGAAGGGCAAAGCGAAAACGACCTTGAGTTACGGATACGACGTAAGGACGACAGAATGATCTGGGTGTCATTGTCATATCAGCCGATCTATGACAGGAAGGGAGTATCACAGGGGCACAGATCGAGTCTTCGCGATATAACCGAGAAAAAACAGGTCCAGGAAGCAATGCGTTTGATCGTCGAGGGAACCGCGCAGTCAATGGGTGAAGATTATTTGCGCAACCTTGTACAACACCTTGCGAAAGCTACGGGGTGCAGATATGTATTGCTGGGCGAACTTTCTGAAACGGACATATCTAAAATTCAGACGCACCTGGTTTGGGCAGATGGTAAGTTTGCGAAGAACTTCGAATACGAACTAAAAGGAACGCCCTGCGAAAATGTTGTCGGCAATAAGATGTGCGTTTATTCTAAGAGTGTCCAGGAGCATTTCCCCGAAGACCACCTGCTTGCGACTATGAGTGTTGAAAGCTATGTAGGCACCCCTCTGTTCGACTCGTCAGGTAAAGCACTTGGGCTGTTAGCTGTGATGGATGTCGAACCGATGGGAAATATTACGCTAGTCGAATCTGCGCTTTCCATATTTGCATCGCGAGCTGCGATAGAAATAGAGCGAACGCGTATTGAAAAAGAGCGTGAAGAACTCTTGAAGACACTAAGTGCGAAAAACAAAGAGCTGGAGAGCATAGTTTATGTAAGCTCACACGATCTTCGGTCGCCGTTGTTGAACATACAGGGATATTGCAGTGAACTTGGGGACAGTTGCAGCTCACTGGCAAAGCTTTTCGACGATGAAAAGGCCGAAGGCAAACAGCTTAAAAAAATCGGCAAATTGATCTCGGAAGAGATACCGGAATCGCTTAAATATATTAAAGGCGGAACGACAAAGATCGATATGCTTCTTAACGGTTTGCTGCGTATGAGCCGGCTTGGTGGAGCATCATTGCGGATCAAAAAGATCAATATGAACAAATTAGTCGCAAAGATACTGAGCAACATAAATTATCGTATCGAAAAAGTCGGTGCGGAAGTTGAAGTTGAAACTCTCGATAATTGTATGGGCGATGCCGGTCAGATCAACCAGGTGTTTACAAACCTGCTGGAGAATGCGTTGAAATTTGTCGATCCTAAACGGGAATGTAAGATCAGGATCAGTTGTGAAACGCAAAACGACGGCTGTGTGTATTGCATAGAAGATAACGGTATCGGCATGAAAGAATCGCATATCGAAAAGGCATTCCAGATATTCCAACGTCTTAACCCAACCAAAGATGTTCCCGGCGAAGGGCTTGGACTTACGATAGTGCGCCGTATACTTGACAGGAACGACGGTAAGATATGGGTTGAATCGGAGGCAGGTGCAGGGAGTAAGTTCTACGTTCTGCTGCCTGCGAAGCACCTCTCAGGAGATGCATAGGGTGGTTCGTCCCAGTAAAACCAAGAAAGTCCTATTTTTATTATTTTGCTAAAATAAGGGTTGACCTTCCAGCCGTAACCTGCTTATAGTTAACGCAGGTATCAATTAAAGAGCGTTAATCTGTAAACATTTAAGGGACGAGCAATGGCAACAAGTAACAATTTACAAGAAGCGTTCGCCGGTGAGAGCCAGGCAAACCGTAAGTATCTTGCCTTCGCAAAAAAGGCTGAGACAGAGGGCTACGGCCAAATCGCAAAACTATTCCGTGCGGCTGCCGCGGCAGAGACAGTACATGCTAACGCACATATGCGTGCGATGAATGGAATCAAAACAACAGCGGAAAATCTTCAGGAAGCGGTCACCGGCGAAGAGTTTGAGTTTAAGAACATGTATCCTGGATTCATCGAAGAGGCCGAGAAGGAAGGCGCTAAGACCGCCCTTCTGTCGTTTAAAAATGCGATGGCTGTCGAGCAGGTTCATTACAGCCTTTACCTTTCTGCTCTTGAGACACTGAAAAAAGGCGATGATCTTCCGGCAACGAAGATGTATGTGTGCAATGTGTGCGGTAATACCGTTCTTGACGAAGCACCCGATAAGTGCCCTGTATGCAGCGCCGGCAAACAGGCATTCGAGGAGATCGCATAAACACCCTTTAGGAGGCGTTGCCCAAATACTAAGCACTAAATCCAAAATTCTAAACAAGCAATAAATTCAAATTAAAAATCAAATATCAAAATGAAAATGTTCAAAACGGTTCTGGCTACGTCAGAATTGGGTTTTTGATTTTACATCCCAGTTCGGAATTTTGAGACCATACACCATCGGTTGCAAGGTGGAAAACAGGTGCGGTTAATGGGTGTTGCTAAACCGGATGAAATAGTGTATAAGTTCGATTCGCTTAAAACGATATTGAATTGAAAAAAACAGGAGTTTTTGTGGATATACGAGTTAAACTTTCAAGCCCGGATATAACCGAGGCAGAGATAAATGCAGTATGCGATGTGATGCGGACTACGAGCCTTTCGCTTGGTCCGAAGCTGCCGGAATTCGAGAAGAGCTTTACGGACTTTACCGGCAGCAAGCGTGCGGTTGCGGTTAACAGCGGGACCAGCGGGCTTTACCTTTGCATGAAGGCACTGGGAATCGGGCATGGCGACGAGGTTATCACTACACCGTTTACGTTTATCGCGTCGGCGACATCGATCATGATGGTGGGCGCCAGACCTGTGTTCGTGGACATCGATCCGGTTAATCTCAACATCGACCCTTCGAAAATCGAAGCTGCCATAACCGAAAGGACCAAAGCAATACTGCCGGTGGTAGTGTTCGGCAACCCCGAAGGACTGGATAAGGTTTGTGAAATCGCCGTCAAACACAACCTGCCGATTATCGAAGATAGCTGCGAGGGGCTGGGGTCCGTCCTTGGCGGTAAAAAGGTCGGCACGTTCGGGACGATGAGCACGTTTGCGTTCTATCCGAATAAGCAAATCACCACCGGCGAAGGTGGAATGATCATTACCGATGACGATAAGCTGGCAGATATGTGCGTCTCGCTCCGGAACCAGGGACGCGGCAAAGGGAGCGGCTGGCTGGGCCATGAACGGCTTGGCTATAACTACCGGCTTAGCGATATTAACTGTGCGATCGGTATTGTTCAGATGAGCCGGCTTGGCGAGATCGTCGAGAAAAGGCGGAACGTCGCGAAGATGTATCAGGAAAGACTGGCCGTCGATAAGCGATTACTCGTTCCGCAGGAGCCGGCTGATTGCGAGATGAGCTGGTTTGTATTCGTGGTACGGCTGACGGGTGAATATAGCTTGCAACAGCGGAATGAAGTATTGAAAAAGATGTACGATCGTGGTGTGCAGGTGAGCAATTATTTCCCGCCAGTGTATTTACAGCCGTTTATGGTTAAGAAGTTCGG
>JAGLHQ010000256.1 GCA_023143375.1 Planctomycetota bacterium | reverse complement strand
AACCACGACGGCAAGTTACTGCAGGTAAAAGAACTGTTGCTCACTGAAGCCGTAGAGTCGACCACACTGATCCAGGCAGAGGCACATGCCACTGTGATGGAAGGATCTGAGCCCTCAATCTGCATAAGGCGTGCTCTGCCTACTGTAGGCATGAAGAGCAGGACGATGAACTGGACCGTCGGAGAGACCGGCACATACGCTCCTGAAGTCCCTGAAGCTACGGATATCCCGATAGATGACCAGGACTACAGTTCAGTGGAATTCATTGCCAAAAAGTATGGTGTGAGGCCCCTGATCACCAAGGAACTGATCGAAGATGGTCTGTTCAACGTGGCTGAACTTGAGATGAGGAAAGCTGGTCGCCGGGTAGAGAACAGGCTGAATCAGAACGGCATCACCGAACTGATAGACAGTGCTGGCCTTGAGCATGATACTGAGGGTACAAACCAGGGTATCAAGTCCATTGCTGCAGCTGTCAGTGCAGTCAGAGCAGCCGGATTCAACCCAGATACTCTGATCATGCATCCATCTGCAGAGGCAATTGTCCTCGCAGAGTTCGTACCCACCAACTACTATCCCACTGAAGCAATAATCAATACTGGGATGGTTCCAAATATCCTCGGTCTGAAGACTCACACATGCGGAGTCACAAAGAACGGCACTCAGGAATGGGACTATGACACTGATGGGGATATCGGAATGGTCGTATACGATTCTGTGGCTGCAGCTGCCATAGGGATGAGGCGTGATGTCACTGTCGAGAACTACGATGATCCTATCAAGGACATGGTAGGGATGACTGTGACCTCCAGGTTCGATGTGGAAGCCATCATTGCAAATGCCTGTTGCAGGGTAGAATACTGAACATGTTGTCCAGCCAAGACTCTGGGAAATACCTCTCTGGCAAATGGCACAGGGAGAGAGACCGTGCCATGCGAGATGGGTCTGTCACAGGCGACTACTCCCAGAGTCAGCTGGAATTAAGTGATCATGATGTGAGTGGAGTTCATTCGAAGGAAACTTATGAGACTGAAACCACTCCTATTGATCCATTAACCTCCGCTCGTGCCCGTGATATCAGAGACATCCCGGAGCGTGGTGGAAAGGAGTAGAAATGTATACAACAGCTGCGAAAGTCAGACAACTATTACCAACTCTTCTTATAGACGATGATGACCTGGGAATCTCTCATTCTGGAACGAACTTAACTCTTACTTATCCTGCTTTTGATGTGCCTACTATCCTGGTGGATGGTGTTAGCAGCACAGCCTTTACCTTCGAACGACCTGACAAGATAACTCTTACTGAGGTTGCAACAGGACAGCGATTCATTGCACAGGTATACAAGGGTATCACTGATACTGACATTGAGGCACTGATAACTGCCAGTGACAGACAGATAGCTGCAGAGTTCACTGGCTATGACCTCCCTGCTGCAGGACACCTTGAAGACTGGTCCGGCATGAAGTCAGTAGCACGGTATCTCAGGCTATATGCTACAGCAAGCGAAGAGAACCTGGATAAGACCGAGGGACTTGAAAAACTTGTCAAGGATGATATGAAGACATTCAAGACAGATGCTTCAGGTGATTCAAGTCACATTGTCGTAAAGGTAAATGCATGAAAGT
>JAGLHQ010000255.1 GCA_023143375.1 Planctomycetota bacterium | reverse complement strand
ATGCAACATCGACATTCGATTTCTCAAGGCTCTTACTCTTTAAAGAGCCCGCTCCGCCCGAAGCCGCCAGTGTAACCTGAGGATCGCCAGAGTTCGCTGAGGGAATATAGTTACCGTTGGACAGTGCTTCAAGACCGCCCGCGTTCTGGAACAATGCGATCTGAAGCATTGCAAGGTCGGTCTTTATACCGTTGGTAAACGTACCGACAACAGCACCGCCGCCGTCGATCGACACACCGCTAAGCTCACCTGCAGCATATCCGTCCTGCGTCGCAACCGCAGCAGTAGATTCAGGTGCCGCAAACTGCGTCAAACCCGTAAACAGACCGATCGTTCCGAAATCCACTGCCATAGTCTGCGTCGTCCCTGCCGTAAACTGTGCACCAAACGAAAGGCTTTCCGTACTGCTTGCAAGCCCATTGTAAGAACCGTCCGTATTAAACTGAACTCCCGATATACGGCGGTTGAATGCACCTGCAGGATCTCCGATGTCATAACTCGACCATGCACCGTCCAGTTCACCGGACACCGATGTCAAAACAAGATCCCACGTATTGGTAACATTCGTCTTGACAAATTTACCCGTTACGTTGTGCTGCGTACCGAGTGCATCGTAGATCGTCGAGTTAAATGTCTTAATGTCGTCTCCACCAACCTGCGTCGTATCGAAGAATGTCGGAGGTGTAAGAACCTCAGTACCTCCAACAGATGTATTGTAAGTCGCGCTGACTAACCGAGAGTGGCTGTAACCGGATGCATCGTCCGTCATCGTCAGTTGTCCGCTTGTATCGAGGGTAAACGTCGAACCCGCAAAATCCGTGCTCAGTTGATCAAGCATATTCTGCACCGTCGTAGCTGCGGTAACTGACAATGTTGACGTTATAAGCGCAGCATCCGTATAATCTGTCTTGGCATACCCGGTAACAACAAACGTTCCTGCCGTCGGCCCGGCACCAGCGACATCGAACGGATCGGCACCTGCCGTATATTGGTCAAGGCTAATCAAGGTATCGGTTCCGGTTGCGATCGCAGCACCGCTGCCCGTTGTAAATGCAAGGTCACCTGTAAGCACATTGATCGATGCATCGGGGTTATCCGTCACACGAAGGTTACCGTTAATTACCATTGAAGTCGTCGCATTTGCAGGCAACGCAGCATCCAACGGTATACGAATATCGGCAACTCCAACCGTCTGGAACCCCTCGGCCTCACCGATAGTTCCCGTTCGCTGAACCTTATTACCCGTCGCAGGGTCAACAAGGTTATAGTCCTTATCGATACCGAACGATCCGACACGAGTGTATAAACTCTGCGTGCCGTCGCTAAGGACAAAGAAGCCCTCGCCATCGATCGCAACGTCAAGATCCTGACCGGTCGAAGATATATTACCCTGGCTCATGTTACGCGGAATACTCGCAACCCCAACACCGCTGCCAAGCTGCTGCGGGTTAGTTCCGCCAAGGGATCCCTGCGGACCGCTCGCCGCCTTGACCGTCTGGCTCAATAGTTCCGCAAAGTTAACACTGCTCGACTTAAACCCCGGCGTGTTAAGGTTTGCGAGGTTATTACCCGCAACGTCCAGCCAGGTCTGATGTGAACTAAGCCCTGAAACTGCTGATTGCAATGCGCCCATCTTATTCTCCTATCTATATACTTAAATTATGTTTTGATCGTTTTCCGATATTCCTGTTATATGTCCAAGGCCGATACCGAACACAAGGTCCTCGGCCACGGTACCGTCACTAAGCATCGCAGGGGCATGAACCTCAAGCTGAGGCGTGCCGCCTTCGAACGTGATCTTCTTAACCTGACCCGTCACATTCTGGCCGTAAGTCGTATCATAGAACGATACATCCTTACCAAGCAATGACTTAGCATAGTCAAACTCCGCTACAAGCATCGCACCTTCAAAGCTCTGGCTAAGATTCGCCATAGAGTTATTCATACTTTCGATGTTACCGTTCATCTCCTCGCTCATCTCGAGCTGAGAGAATGTCGCAAGCTGGGCAGCCATCTGTTCGTTGTTCATCGGTTCAAGAGGATTTTGGTTCTGCATCTGCGTAATCAGCAGTTGCATGAAATCCATTTTTTGTGTCTCTGCCGATTGAATCTCTGCCATCTTAATATTCCTTAACTAAACTTCCCTTTTCGCACGCGAAGCGCGTGCAAACAATCCATCTCGCAGATAATAGAAGCAATTTACGTGCCAACACGAAATCAATACCACCGCCGGCATGACGTAAACGATGGTAATAAAAGAACTTAAAAAAATGGATGGGTTGTCAGGCACATGCCGAAAAGGTGACTAAAAATTGACCACTACGGATAAAAATTCCCCATACAACAGAAAATTATGCCCCAAAAACCCTAAATAAAAAATTCAAAAAACTAATTATCAAAACTTTGCCAAAAATGAAAATGAGGGGTATCCGAGCCGATCAATGAGAGGCGGGGAGTCTGGAAAACGGGATTTATGGGGCCGTGAGGGCCGGTAAAGGGGCTAGAAGAAGTAAAGAGGAGTCGTTTTATTGTGGGAAAAATAGCAGAAAGAACTTACGAAAAAATGTGTGTTTTTTGGCGAAATATGGAAAATAAACACAAATAAACACAAATAAACACAAAAATGCGCACCAAAGTGACTTTTTTGAAAAAAACGTGAGTAGGAAAAAACGCTTAATAGTGGGTTGTTGGGCTGAAAACGCTAATTAGTGCTAGGATATCGTGAATGTTAGTAGATTAAATGGGTATATAGTTTATAGTTCATTGTCATTGTTCATTGTTGCAGAGTCCGGCCGTGGGCCGGGGCTGATTAAGAAAGAAACTAAAAGATAACAACAGTTTTGTTGGCAACAGATTTGTTGGGGAAAGTGGGGATGTATAAAAACCTCACACGTTTACAATCATTTACAGGACAGACTGCATTTATGAGCTAAAAACAGCGATTGCCTTGTTGGTACACGAATGGCACACAAATTGCATTCTTATATTACGCAGATTCTTTGTAAATACTTAAATGAAGGAAAACATGAACAATAAAACCCTGATATCGTTTTTTTCTGGGGCACTCGGCCTAGACTTAGGTTTAGAAAAAGCAGGTTTTGCGCTTAAGGCTGTTGTGGAATGCAATCAGCTTGCACTTGAAACAATTAGAAACAACTGTGAGCATCTTAACGGTAATCGACATACGATAGTTGATCAGACTTTGACACTGGATAATGTTACTGAGATATGCGAACGCATTTTAGACAAGACAAGACTGAAAAAGAACCCTCCTTTTCTTTTAGCGGGCGCTCCTCCATGCCAACCTTTTAGTACGGCTGGCAAAAGAGCATCTATGCAGGATATCCGTAGTAATGGATTTGAAGTGTTTTTCAAAGCTGTTGAAGTTCTTAAACCCAAATTCTTTGTTATCGAAAACGTTAAAGGCATTTTGTCATCCGCTAAAAGCCATAGGCCTTTAGCGGAACGTGGTGCTGGATTTCCGCCTTTATCGCCTAATGAAGAACATGGCTCTGCATTTAAAGAAATTTTAGACAGCTTAAGCAAGCTGTCTAAAAAAATGGGATATTGTGTTAGTTGGGGTGTTGTCAATGCTGCTGATTTTGGTTGTCCTCAGGTGAGGGACCGTGTTTTGCTTATTGGCTCTTTGGACGGGCATTTTGTTTGGCCTGAACCAACACACTCTAAAGAGAGAAAAAAAGGTTTAAAGAAATGGGTCACTTTGAAAAAAGGCCTAAAGAGGCTTAACGATAGCGACCCTTTATATAATAATTTCAGTCCTTCTGTTTCAAAGTATCTGAAACTTATCCCGGAAGGCGGAAATTGGAAAAGTCTTCCAGAAAATAAACAGGCTGATGCACTTGGCGGTGCTTTTTATTCATGGGGAGGGCGTTCAGGATTTTTAAGACGCTTGTCCTGGGACAGACCTGCGCCGACGATAACCAGTAGTCCTAAGTCGAAAGCTACGATGTTATGCCATCCAGAAGAAACACGGCCGTTGACAGTCAGAGAATGCGCAAGGATACAACAATTTCCAGATACATGGGATTTCGCAGGATCATTGTCTCAGCAATATCTACAGATCGGAAATGCAACTCCGGTTTCTCTCGGAACTGCTATTGGCGAAGCAATTATAAAAGCATCGAAGCGAAGAAAAAAAAGCATTTATTCAAAACAGCTACTATGTGCTGACCCTGAATTATTGCAACGTATGATTAAACGACCTAAAACCATGCTTAATCCAACAAGGATGAGAAAAATCAAAGACCCACAGAAAACAAGCAGATGGTTAAATTCAAACACAAGATATCGGGACGAATTCCAGAAGTATAAATCATTTGCTTCGATTGCATAAAACGTTAAAACTAAATAGAAACCTATTGCGGAAAGATAGCATTGCGGTTACAAGTATTTAGTGGCATATCGTAAAAAGTCTCAAGGGCGCAAAAATGAGGTGATAAATATGGCGAAAATAAAGAAACACAGTTGGGATCCCCCAGAATGGCTCAAGAATCCTATTCCTTCAAAATCATGGTTTCACGATGTAGAAGTTGAGATATACGAAGGTACAACAGAAATCAAAGATATTAATCTTTGGAGAGAGAATTATCGCACAATGCTGGACTTAGACCATATCCAGCAACTGCTAAAGAAGGATCTTAGCAAAATTACAGACGATGAAATTATTGAGCATGTTCTTCGTCAAAACCTTCATAAAGTATCCAATTTAGCGAAATCTATAAAACTCAACGGTGTTCGCGTCCCTTTGATTTTGTCGTATAACAAGAAACTGATAGATGGTAACAGGCGTTTGTTGGCATGCAGGCACTTGATGAAAAAAGAAAAAGATCATACTAAAAAATTTACAGTATCGATTGTGAAATGTCTGGAGCCAAGAATTTCCAAAGAGAAACAACTGAAAATTATTGCAGAAATGAATTTTCTGCCGCAGCATAAAGAAGATTGGCCCCAGTATGTTAGGGCTCAGTTCGCACTTCAAGAATATGATAATTTTTTGAAAAAAACAAAAAGCGTGAAAGATGCATATAAGCATGTCAGTTATTTCTTAGGTATACAGCCCGCTGAATTGAAACGTTTCCGCGAAGTTCTAAAAATGATTAAAAAATATGTAAAATATGTGAAAGTTAATAAACAAAAGACTATTCAAGATGCGGAGATATTTGGTAGATCCAAGTTTCTATTTTTTGAGGAACTCTATAACAAAGCTGAAATTATTGACAAGCCAACGTTGGAGCTATTTTTCAGATATCTCGTTAGTCAGGAAATCACTTCTGTTATGAAAGTTCGGGAATTTGCTAAAATTATCAGATATGTGCCCGCGAGGAAACATTTACAAAAAAAGAGCGGCAGTTTTGAACTAGCAAAATCAATGTATAATGAGTCTGCAAGCCCTAGGAAGACCTTGGCCAGAATTAAACGTTTTTGTGAGTGGCTTGAGAGTTTACCTCAAGGTGAGAAGAAAAGCATATCAGTTGATTATAAGAAACGGCTAAGCAAGGCCGTGCAGAAGCTCCTGAAATAATAAGGGAATTAATTTACATGGGAAAGATACACATAGTTGGCGAAGAGCATTCCTTTACTTATGATGCGTGCGAGAGTAGATATCCTAAAAAAAAGGGAGATTCTCGCAAGTTTATATCTTATGGGCATGAAGATCTAGTTTCAGCTTTAATGGAAAAAACAATACCTGTGAAGGAACCTGCCCTTGTCCCGCTTTGGAACTCAAATGCAGGGACAGTAGAAATGGGTAGACAAGAGCGTACGGTAAATTTGTTTTTACGAAAAGCTGGAGCTATTCATGACATATGGCCACAGCAAATAGTTTTCAAGTTAAGTGTAAACGGCAGTATTTCTTCGAAAAGTGAGATATTTTCAGTTGGCGTTGCAGAAAAACAGTGTTCTGATTTTTTTAAAAAACACAACATAAGCTCAAGTCAGTTCAATGGAACGGGAGCTACTACTGAGGCTGCTAAAGCCTTCATAGATGGGTCAAAGCCAGGCGATGGTTTGCTTTGCGGTGAGAACCTTTTGAAATCCAATAAATTGGTGATAGCAGAAGAAGTAACAAACCCAAATAATTTTACGATTTTTTCTACGTTTAATAAGTTGCCAAACTCCTTGTCAGGCAAACCTAAGGTGTCGCTTGGGTGTATTAGTGTAGGTTTAGATGACAATGAAATTCCATATGAGTTCATAGATTATTATAAGAACATGCTCGATATGTCTGAAATTGAGAATATTCAGGATTCTCCTTTGTCAATGCCCAGGATTTTGTTTGTTTTGCGGTACGAGGAATCGAAAGCTTTAATGCTGATGGAGATGGATAGTGGTACTTCGGCCAAAAGCCCGTGGGAGGCCCCGGATATTGGATCTGATTTAGATTTTCATGACGAAGTTGGGAGAGTGTATAACGCGCTTTCGCTGCAAGTGTCAGATCTTTTTAGAAATAATTTTAAAGGTAGTGGTGATTGTGTTTTTTACGGGTTTGAGAACAGCTATATGTGGGTCTGTCCGGCTCTAAACATATCAGTTCATGGTTACGATAAAGATCTTGTTCGCTCATGTGCAAATGTGCAAGTCTTTCATTTAAAAACGTTGCTAGACTCAGGGATTGAATTTTCATCCTCTGCGAAGACGATACTACGACGTTTCGCAAAAGATCCAAGCCGTTTAAAATTGTCACCTGATTCAGAGCCTGATTTCCCTCACACATAACCAATCACTGATCACGAAACTGCCTTAAGAAGTTTTTTATTTTCCTCTATCATACACAGGCTGACGGCCAAATAGGGCTTAGCCTTAGCCCTTGATCTTGTTTTTTGGCTGGTTTTGGAGGGTATATTTATAGTTTCGGCTTTTCTTTTTAGCGCCAAACCACAAGTGTTCCCAGCTTCACGTCTGATAAAAAGCTTGCTTAAGTGGTTATAAAGCATGATGTTATGTTAAGATAGGCTGAGGGTAAAAAAAAACAAAAAATTTTTGCCAAACCACCATATATTGTGTATTCCCTATTCGTGCTATTTTAACACGCTTTGGTAAAATAGCACTTTACCAACCTTACCGCTATACCCCCGTTTTAACAGCCGAAAGCCCATATTCTCTCAAAAAACCCCATATTAACGCATCTTAACAGGGTAAAAATTTGAAATTCAATATTAAAGTTATTCCCCCCGCCCGGACGATATCAGTATTGTAAGACGCGGGTAACAAAAACCGACAACTTGAAAGCATACAACATATAGTGGTT
>JAGLHQ010000254.1 GCA_023143375.1 Planctomycetota bacterium | reverse complement strand
AGCCTGTATCTCTGTAGTGAACAGATGCGATTCGAGGAAGATACGCAGTGGTGGAATAATTTTCACTACCGCAAAGAGCAGCAGCGGCAGGCAGATCACATCGAGGACCTTTGGTCGCCGGGCGTTTTCAAGTGCCACGTCGATGGACCCGGAAGAATCGTATTATTCGCCAGTTTTGGCGGATGCGGCAGACGGGTGGAAGACGAATGTGACGACGTCGAGATCGCTATCGACAGCGCAATGTTGAAAGAAAAGGAATGCGCGTGTACGATTGAAAGCGATGACAAAATGTTCATAGAACTTTGCAACGCAGCCGGGCAGTTCGTAATAGACAGGGATATTGGTGGCAAGCGATCATCAACGATCCTTGCGGGGTTCCCGTGGTTCCTCGACTGGGGCAGGGACACTTTCATCTCGTTAAAAGGTCTGTTGCTTTGTACCGGAAGATATAAAGAGGCCGCCAGTGTCCTTACTACTTTTGCAGGTGCTGTCGACGAGGGCATGATACCCAACAGATTTGACGACTATGGAAATTCCCCGCACTATAATAGTATCGATGCTTCGTTGTGGTTCGTCCACTCGGCATTCGAGTACCTTAGCGTCACAGGCAATACGCAAACTTTCAGTTCAAAGCTGCTGCCTGCCATCCGGTGGGTCATGGATTCCTATTCCAAAGGTACCCGCTTCGGTATAAAAGCAGATGATGACGGGCTTATCACCGGCGGAGACGAAGAAACCCAGTTAACATGGATGGACGCCAAAAGCGGCGACCACGCCTTTACGCCAAGATACGGAAAAGCCGTTGAGATAAATGCCCTCTGGTATAGCAACCTTTGTCAGCTTTCCAAATACTACAAGCACAAAAGCAACGATCTGGAAGGCGGCCTTGACGAGTATTACACTGAGCTTGCCAGTAATGTAAAAATAAGCTTTCTACAGTCGTTCTGGAACGAAGGGCTTGGCTATCTTAACGATTGCATTCTCCCCGACGGCACGGTAGATTCATCGCTGCGTCCCAATCAAATTTGGGCGGTTTCGCTGCCATTTTCGCCGCTGGACGATGGGCAAAAAAAGTGCATCGTCGGCGTCGTAGAAAGAGAACTGCTAACAGCCTACGGGCTTAGAACTCTTTCCAGTGCAGATCGGCGTTTCATCGGAAAGTACGAAGGCAATGGTTTCCAACGAGATGCAGCCTATCACCAGGGCACAGTCTGGCCGTTCCTTATAGGCGGGTTTATCGAGGCATATTTGAAGACCAACAACTTTACAAAAGAAAGCAAACGCAAGGCCCTTAGGTACTTGCGTCCCCTGCTTGAACACCTAAACCACGACGGATGCATCGGAAGCATCTCCGAGATATTCGATGGCGACATGCCCCAAAGGCCCCGCGGATGTTTCGCACAGGCATGGTCCGTCGCAGAGGTACTCCGTGCGTACAAAATGATCACCGAAT
This sequence comes from Planctomycetota bacterium, assembly GCA_023143375.1. Lineage (GTDB taxonomy): Bacteria > Planctomycetota > Phycisphaerae > Sedimentisphaerales > Anaerohalosphaeraceae > JAFGKL01. The sequence continues at coordinate 1,306 of JAGLHQ010000254.1, read as the reverse complement.
AACCGCTTTTTACGCTTTTAACTTAGATTTATTGCCCTTAAAAACTATACGAACCACTCTACTGCAAATTCGTATAGTAGTGTGTAAGGAGCAATTATGCTGCACAATCGACATAGGAAGAAACGTATACACGTCTTGACGCTGGATAACGTCTTAGCGAGGGATGTTTGTGCACGTATTTCAGACAGTACGCAGGCAAAGTATGCCGAGATAGTGTTGCCCAACGATGGCAAGAAAGATATTACCGTAGCGCATATCGAGAGCATGGTCAAGGACACCGTAAGCTCGCAGATGCTTGTCTTTGATGTGCGAAGCTATACACTGACACGTCTGCTTGAGGCCTACAACAAGATCGTCGGATACAACCGTGCCGATTTCAGCCTGTACTGCAATACCATTTTGATCGGCGACGGCCCCCTGAATATATCCAAAAACCCCAACGGCCTTAAGGTCTTTCAGCAACAGCTTGCAAGGATGAGGGTCGATTACAGCCCAGGAGCATTCTTCTATGACCCGCTGATGGAACATAGCTATTCGGAAAAAATAGAGATCGCCACAGGACGCAATGTCCATCTGCCGGCAGGTATACCAAGACACATGGCAAACTGCTTCAAAGGCGAGGTAATGACCGTTGAAAAGGTAAGGGGCTTTCTGTCCGCCATCGGTGACGATACAGAGCTTAGACCGCAAAAAAAACTAAAACGCCTCAGGACACTAAGGGACATCTACTACAAGAAAATCACAGAAAGATACAACGCCGATCCCAATGATGTTGCACAAAGCCTAACCTCAGACGGATTTGCAATACCCGGCGAAATACTAAGCCTGAACATCTACCCGTTCAGCTTTGAAAAACACATAGACCGGCAATTGCTAAGATCTAAAATAGCCATCCAGTCAAAATGTAAAAGATCGCTGGCTAGTTAATAACCAACAACCCCTAAAATCACAATACCGCTTTAACGCTTGCGATAAATGCGCTTACCTCTGATTTTATTTTTTCGGTATCGCCGAGGTTGTCTTCGATCATCTTTACGACTTTTGAGCCGATTATGACTCCGTCGGCACCTGCCTCGGCTACACCTTTGGCATGTTCGGGCGTGCTTATTCCGAACCCGACGCATACCGGCACGTCTGTCAAGCTCTTTAGCTTGGCAACAAGCGGCCCCACTCTATCGGACAGCGTTGTGCGAGCTCCGGTTATTCCAAGCAGCGAAACAGTATATATAAATCCGGTTGTCTTTTCGGCGATGAGCTTTGCGCGATCGTCCTCTGTGTTCGGCGTTACCATAAATACCGTTTCCAG
>JAGLHQ010000253.1 GCA_023143375.1 Planctomycetota bacterium | reverse complement strand
TTTTTTCAAAAAGTGTGTCTAAAGTGCGCTTTCGTGCGCATATTTGTGTTTATTTGTATTTATTTTCCATATTTCACCAAAAAACACACGTTTTTCCGTAGGTTATTTCTGTTATTTTTCCCGCAATAAAACGACTCCTCTTTACTTCTTTCAGCCTTTTTTCGGCCCTCACGGCCCCATAACAGCCGTTTTTCAGACCCGCCGCCTCTCCTTGATCGACTCGGGATGGACTTATTAAATTTTCACCTTTTTTTTTATTCACGACTTTTAATATCTATTATCTAATATCTATTCAACCGCCCCAGCTGACTGCCGGCTCCTCCACAAATCACGAATCACGAGTCACGACCAAAGGCTGTTCGCTAGAACAGCCGAAGGGGAGCCCACTTTTGCTAAGTTTTTTATAAATTTCTCTTTTTTGTTGATATTTGGACAGTATTTCGCTACAATGTTTGCTGATATTATACGTTTTTTAGCCTGAAAATAAGGCTTTGATGTATGTTACCCCCCCCCCTATTAAACAGAAAGCGAGTGATGATGAATTATTCTAACACTAAAAGCGCACGAGTTTTGACATTTCTTATTATTGTTACCTTTACCGGCAGTTTGACGGCGGCGGTGATCGATGTGGATGGAGTTGGCGATGAAATCGTTTATGTAGACAGTGCTGAGTTTACTGTTAACACTGAAGCGGGCTACACTTATGACGTTGTGACCTTAAACGGCGATCCAATTGCGACAGACACACTGATCGAACTTAACTATGCGGAATACTTTCTGCTTTATGTCCACAGGATCAACGATACTACACTTGTTGAAGATAGCTTGACGATCCAATTCATTATTCGCGATTCGGAGCGTCTATTCTCTGAAGTCGGATTGCCTGCTTTTACGCCGTACCCGCCTATCGATTCGGCAGCAGCGGAGTATATCGGTGCAACGCTTAACATTATCACTCCTGCAAATTATCCTATGGGGCTTGAAATTCCTGTTATTGCTCGTGTAAACGATGGTTTAGGCAAACGTGTTGGTGTTGTAGGCGATGTCACGGCTGTTGGTTTTGAGGGTTATCCGCTGAAGCTTTTACGCGGTGCCGGACATGTGTTCTTACCTGCTGAGACTGTATCGGGGACGGTTAACTATAATGCTTCGATCCATTCGCTATCGACGCCGAAAACCATTAATATTGAAGCGACAACAACATGGCAAACCAAATCCGGCAATATTAGCTCAAATACTAACTGGGGGACAACCGCAAGAATTCATATTGACGGCGCCCTTACAATAGACAGCAGCGCAACATTAACTATCGGCGAAGGCAGTGTTATAAAAGTGGACCCGGACCTTGAGATCAGGGTCGACGGCGGTATTATTGTAAACGGAACAAACGCTAATCCTGTTACTTTTACTACGGACGACAGAAATTCTCCCTGGGGCGGTATTTTGTTCCCTGCGTCCACCTCTACGGGCAACTTTACCGGAACGATCATGACCGCCAGCGGTGCCGATAGCAGTTGGTCTCCCCCCGATGGCCAAAGCGTAGGCAGACACCGCAGCGAACAGCCGTTGCTTTATCTTTACGGCGGTGCTGATGTAACGCTGACAGATTGTTATCTCATCGATCATCATGGCACCACAGGGGCCGGCCAAGACTCTACGCTTACGATGACGCGATGCCTCGTTCAACAGTTTGTAAGTTGCGGCCAGTATAACAACGGTTCGGTTAACATTACCGATTCTGCACTGCTGGAGTTCCCTGCATGGGATGCACCGTTTGCAGACGACGATAACGATGGGCTTTACATGACCGGCGGGGATCATTATTTCACCGATACGATTATCGGATGGGCCCTTGACGACGGCCTGGACGCAGGCTCAGGGATCGGCGGAAATGTAACGCTTAGCGGCTGTTGGCTCGAATCGTCCTATCACGAAGCTATGGCATGGTCCACTAATAATCCACCGACGCGGGTTATCGGTGTAACCGATACTGTCACAATGAATTGCGGGCAAGGGATCGAAGCCGGATTTGGCGAGCCGATAGTTACCGCCGTGCACTGCTTTAGCACCGGTAATGCAGTAGGCGCACGCTTTGGCGATAATTACGGCTGGGATTATAACGGCTTTTTGGATGTTACCGATTCACTGCTGCTGTATAACCTGCGAGATGTATGGGGATTCGACCAGAAATACTGGAACATTGCTACAGATAAAATGTCTATACGTAATAACTATCTGAGCGCACCGGATCCATACTTTCCGGCGAACACTCTGTGGGATCCTATCGCAATTCCTGCTCAGGCCGATGAGCTTATTCCGTTTTTGCCGACGCCGGCTACGAGGGTCGGTATCGGTTTGGGAACTTATCAGGATTCCGTTGATAAATCTGATCTTCCCGGCAACGGGCTTGGCAGCAGCGGTATAGGCGTCCGTCTCAGTACGTTTACAACCAATATCGTCTCTGTTAATTACACCATCGAAACAGACGGCGGTCCTTATGACAGCGG
>JAGLHQ010000252.1 GCA_023143375.1 Planctomycetota bacterium | reverse complement strand
TGGCTATATCGTAAAGGAACCAGTGAGCCGCCGAGCGACTGGAACGAACTTGGGTTTACGCCTGATGGGAGTTGGCTTACGGGTGCTACGCCGATGGGCTACGAAAGAAGCCTGCCGGGCATCAGTGAGTGTCTTATAACGGATCTGACAGATATGTACGACAGTTATTTGAGCATTTATGCACGCTATACCTTTACTATCGACGATCCTTCTGATGTAACAGAGATGGAGCTTGGGATAGACTTTGATGACGGCTATATCGCATATATAAATGGCGTGGAGGTTGACAGCCAATATCCGCCCAATCCGGTGGCATATGACGAGGGGGCAACTACGGCAAACCGCGAAGCATCTTGTCCCAGCAGCCTGGAACCACGTGATCTGAGTGCTTATATCTCGTTACTTGTTCCCGGTGAGAATATCTTCGCGTTTCAGGCTCATAACAAAACTACCGTCAGTTCTGACTTTATGTTTGTTCCTGCCGTTACGATCGTTGCGGCTCCTATGCCGGGTGATGCTGAACCTGACGGTGACATCGATATTGATGACCTCACCGCAATGGCTTTGAGCTGGCTGGCAAACTCGGGTGATGTAAATTACGATTTGTATTGTGATATTGACGATGTGCCAGGCGATGGTACGGTCAACATGCCTGACTTCCAGGTGCTTGCTGAGAACTGGTTGGAAGGATTTTGAGAATTAATAATTATAGGTTTTCTACATGGACTAAGGACTACAGAGGAGATTAATAATGTCTGATCCGGTAAAGTTCGTTCTAATGACGGTTATTTTCTGCATACCTTTGGCGGGTCCGACGATGGGGGTGGATTGCCCTGTCGGCGATCTGTACCCTGATTGTAAGATCGATATTCAGGATGTATTGCTGTTTGCCCAGCAGTGGCTGGATAGTTCCTGCTCGGGTCCATCATGTGCCGATCTTACCGGAGGTAACGGAGTAAACTATCCGGACTTTGCGATATTGGCGAATAACTGGCAGAGGCAGGAGTTTCCCTTAGTCATAAATGAGTTTATGGCCAAGAACGACACCTTTGTTCAGGATCCGACAGGTGACTATGACGACTGGATCGAGATCTATAATTACTCCGGTGCTTCGGTGGATATCGCGGGCATGTACCTGACTGACAAACCGGCTGAACCGTTGGAATGGCACCAGATACGTTTTGGATTTTCCGAACAGACCACAATACCCCCACAGGGTTTTCTTGTAATATGGGCAGACGAAGACCTTACCGAAGGGCCTCTGCATGTTGACTTTGGACTAAGTGCCAGTGGTGATACCATTGCTTTGATCGATCCTGAAAGTGTAATTGTTGACCAGATAACATATAGCGCGGCACAGGGTTTGCCGGATGAATCGTATGGCCGGTTTCCCGATGGGTCCGTAACCTGGCAGACTTTTACGGCTGCGACAATACCCCCGAGTCCGGGGCAAAACAACGGCAGCTCAACTATTGATGTCGTCATAAACGAGGTGATGTATCATCCGTCCAGCGAATTGGATGCTGAAGAATATATCGAGCTTTACAATAACGGCGACGCTCCGGTCAACCTTACCGGATGGCAATTCAGCGAGGGAATTGATTATAGCTTCAGTAATGTGACCATCGACTCCGGGCAGTATCTTGTGGTAGCTGCCGATGTGTCGGCTTTTACGGCAAAGTATCCGTCAGTGACAAATGTTGTCGGCGG
>JAGLHQ010000251.1 GCA_023143375.1 Planctomycetota bacterium | reverse complement strand
CAAATTATCAGTAACATAGCACTAGGTAGTCAAGTGCTTTTTCCAAACGGACATCGCTTCTTGCAGTAAAACCATCGAAATGATTGTAATAAATATTTCGCTCCAGAGTGTTATCAAATTGTGCGCCTTTAGGAATTGACTCGTTGAAAGTTGAATGGGATTGGCCACCATGCGGTAGGAGAACAAATTCATATGAATCGAACCTGTTTAATATTTTTTCTAATGTTGGGATATCGTCAACATCTGTGACCTCTTTCTTCGGGTAGAGCTCGTCTAGTATCGCATTGATATTGTTTATATCAGATGCGTCTATCGGGTCCAAATCGAAGTAAATATGAGAATGGTAAGGTTTCTCATAATCATGATTGCGAATATGCAACTCTACTCCCAGAAGAATATTATCAAAAGTTTTAACTGCTTCCAGATAAACAGGCTTGTTGATAGTATTGTGGTCGGTAAGTGAGATGAGATAGTCCGAATCTTCTGCAATTTCCTCAATCTTTTCTTTCAGCAGATCAAGATCATAGGATTTATCCAACTTATCAGGTTTCTTTGAAGTATGAATATGAAGGTCAATAAATATCGGTTCCATGTTAGATTCCTTTTCCAGTCAATTTTAACCTAACTCTATTAAAATCACGACTTATGTGTCTTTCGTGCCGTCTTACAGCGGCATATAAGGCCTTATCAAGAGCATGTAAGTCTCCTCTTCAAGTCATTATTTTTGGTCTTCGCTATAACATCCTTCTGCTTTTATATAACTTAATCCCAGAATCCTACTCCTGAAAATAGTATTAATCAACTAATTTCCGGAGTGAAACTAACGATAAAGAACCGTGAATTTATGCTGTAAGGCGGATTTTGTCAGTAGACTGCCAAAATGACAGGATGGATCGAGAACGTCATGAACAGTTAACCTTCTGTACTTAAGAGACTTAGCGGTTTTGGCGATCTTTGGCACATGAATTGCTTTATTATAGGACGTCCAGATTGATAGGTACGGACGAGCGTTGCCCTGCGGCACGTTGTCACGGGGCAGAAAAACCGTATTCCGGCGGATCCGGATTGTTAAGTTACATGGAGTAAACTCTAATGGCAAAAACCTTCTCACTCAAAACATTCTTTCGCAACGTAACCAAAGAACAGCTTAAAAAGTATTTTACAACACGAAAACTATTAGCGGATTTTGACTGGTCGCTAACGGACGAAAAATTCGTTGAAGTCTTGTATTTAGAGATCGAAGAGGCCGGGGGTAACCTGTTTATGGTTGCCGGGCAGGACTTTGGTATGATCTCGGATATGTCGGACGAAGAGGGAATTCTGTGTCTGATCGATATTATCAGGGATCTCGAAACGGAGACAGAAGCAGAGAAAATCATCGAAAAGCTTATGAAGCGAAAAGGTTTCGATGAAAAGGCATTGTGGGTATTTCTGGAGCATCCGGCAGTTTTTGAATGGGCGATCCGGCTGGAACGCATGGAGCATATGACGTTTAAGCACGATTGCATTGTCGGCCCCAGGCTCGACTGCAAAACAGAAGAAAAGAACATCGAAGAACTGAAAAAACACATCCAGAAGTTTTTCAAGAGGCAAGGTCGCGGACGGTACTGTCATATCGATCCTTATGAGCGAAAGAACCCTGAACGATATTGCTTCTTTGCTTACCCTGAGGATTATGCAAAACGCGACTTGACATACAAAGAAGGTACGCTTGTCCCACAGATAAGACGGCCGGTGCTTGAGATAGTTTTTATTTACGAACCTGATAATGGGATTTTGAAAATCAGCGCTGGCAGGATGCGGAAAGTGGAAGTAATGCAGGACGCTTTCTGTAAGTCAATATTGGGATTACCGGGGATACCGGATGGCAGTACTAAAGTGTATAAACTGTCACCATTGATCGATACTACGTTTCGTTTTGTTACCGATCCTGTAGACGGGATCGAAAGTGTTACACTTAAAATGCTAAAGGCAAGGATCAGCAAAACCGGAAGCCGACGCCTGACCTGTGAGGGAGAGCCGGAAAACGGCGGTACTGAACTGGTCCGGAAAATGCTGACGGACGCTGTCGAGAAGTATGGTGTTAAGGGAAAAATTAAAGTCCTGAAAGCAAAGATCGGGATACAGTTTAAAGCACAGAGTGGAAGAAGAAGGCAAAGCGTAACCTTTTGCCTGACATATCCAAGCGGCTCAACGCTTGAAGATAAACCTACGCACCATATTGCTCAGAAATATATTGAAAAATGGGGCCTTTTAGAAAGCTTACTGCCCGAGGACGAGGAGGCTGCTTAATGGAAACTAAACAAATATTGATAACTCTTGCAAATCAGATCAGAGCGGGGCTCGGGCTTTATATCAGCTATGATGAAATACAACAATGGCCGGGTGGTCTGCTTGACGAATTGCTCGGCATGAAAGTAATAGTCGAAACGACACCTGCTACGCAAGTTATCTGCCTGGAATGTCCCGATGAGTGTACAGTACGGCCGGAAATTGAAACCTTGCCAAAAACCGGCGAAACTGCCGGAATGTTCTTATGTAAAAAGAAAGGCGGACTGGGACTGCTCAAGGTACCAGTAGAAAGAATGCGGCGATGGGAAATCATTGTAGATAAGCTTAAAAGGCTTGGATTCTATGCAGAGGCAGCCAAAGACGAGATGATTAGCCTGACAGAAGCAGGGAAGCTTCTTGGAAAAAACAAAGGGACCATTAAAAGATGGGCGGACAGTGGAAAGATCATAGACAACGGCGAAACAGGCCAGGAACGCATGGTTTCGAAGGCTAGTGTCTTAATATTGAAACACGAAGTAGAGCAAAAAAAACGACTTGCAGATGTTGACGATTTAAAGCGTGATGCTGACAGCATACCGGATATGCACTAACCTTTAATAATCCGCGTTGCATTTCCGTTGCGCAAAAGGTTTTTTTACATTTTTTTAACAGCATTAGAATCTCTCTAAGCACATCTTAACAACTTTTTTTTAAGAGCCGTTGCGCAACCGTTGCGCGCGGTAATGCTGGCATAGAATGCTCCTCGTAAGCAACGAATAACAATAAGTGGCGTATGAATTAGGAGTATTAGATTATGGCTGAACAGTTACTAAACGCAAAAGAAGCCGCCAGGCGGCTTGGCATATCTGTTAGAAGTTTTCTGAGATACAGGCCGAAGCTGTGTGCGGTCGGGATGCAGATAGTGCGTGCCGGACAAAGGGTAACTTATCGTGAGAGCAGCATTGACAGGATCATCCGGCTGGCTGCCGAAGAGGATAAACCATTGTACGAGATCGAAGAATGCGGGGGTGCCCAATGAAAGCTAAAGATAAAAAACATCGGACGGTAAAGAGAAGCAAGAAGAAACAGATACATCAGATAGGTGTATTTGTGGCATCTCTTGCGAGGGATAAACGCAATAGAAGAATCTACAGGGGCGGAACATTATAATGGCGATACAGCAATTCTTAGAACGCATGGGGTTTGAGGTGAAACGGGCGGGGTCACAATTACAGGTGGACTGCCCTGCCTGCGATGATGACAAAAAACATTTGTACATTGCACCGGGTAACGGGGTTGGGTTCTGCCATAAGTGCGGATGGTCAATAAATCCGTATAAGCTGGTGGAAAAGGTCACTAGCAGCCCCCCTGCCGAGATAATGAAGCTATTAGAAGAGTTTGGTTTAAATGATAGTGATAAGCCTAAGACAGATAGCGCCAAGCCTCCACCTAAAAAGCTGGCACTTAGAAAAGAAGATATAAGAAATCTTACAGACGATGAAAAACAATCGTTTTGTGATATTAAGCAGATCGATCTACAAGCGTTTGAGAAGTTTAAGCCCTATGGACACGCTATCGAGCCCTGGGTTTTGCTGCCGGCGTATGATCCAACTGAAACGAACAAGGCTTGCGGCTGGATGCGGTGTGCTCTTAATGGAGAGCCGATAGAGCTTGGGGAAAGACAAGTAAAGTATCCGATAGTATCAGGTTCACGGCATGGGCTGTTTGGATTGCCGCAGCTATTACAGGACAATCCCGAAAAGATCATTTTTACAGAAGCATGGCGGGATATGGCTGCGTGTCTGTCCATAGGATTAAACGCTACTGCTTCATCGGGTGGGGCCTCTACATGGCGTGACGAGTGGCTGAAAGTCTTTGAGGGCAAAGTTGTATATATATGTATGGATGCCGATGTGCCTGGACAGAAGGCCGCACAGCGGGCTGCTGAAAAGATCGACACAGTTGCTAAAGATGTGTATATCGTAAGCTTACCGTATGAGGTTACAAAAGATCATGGCAAAGACGTTAACGACTATATAACAGAACATGGTAATGACTTTCTTTTGCTGCTTAGCAGGGCAAAGAAGTACAGGTTAAAAGAGGCTACAGTCACCGGCGAAATACGGGCAGGGAAATGCATACTTGATGATGATAATTCCGATACGATAGCCGAGGCATTCATCGAAGCATCGGATGTAAAGTACCGCTACAACAGTATTGACGGCTGGAGCGTGTGCAGCAACAGCAGATATTCGCGGATCGATGATGCAAATGAGGTTGGGGTTCGAATCAGGCGGTTTCTTAGGAGATGTCGCTATATTAAGAAAGTTGGCAAAAATGAGGTAGAGGCGAAGATAAAACCGACTAATACCAGGGTCAGGGATATTTTGGGTTCGCTGGCTGCGTTTGAAGGCGTGCATATTAGACCAGAGCTTCATGCTCCGTCATCGCTTGCGGGTGAGCTTCATCCGGAGAATATCATCGCAATGAAAAACTGTTTGCTTGATATAAGCGGCGATACTGTTAAATGCCTGGAGTCTACTGAAGATTTCTACACGTTTAACTATTTGCCGTTTGATTATGATGCGAATGCAAAATGCTCCAGTTGGCTTATATTTCTTAGTGAGATATTCATTATTCAGGAAAGCTCAGCGGAATGGAATGGAGAACAAGAGGACCTTGTGGATATATATAAAACGAGCCCGGACGAAGAGGCCATATTGATCTTGCAGGAGTGGTTTGGGTATCTTGTGACGTGCGGGACGTATTTACAGAAAGTATTCGGTTTGATCGGGCCCAGACGAAGCGGAAAATCAACAATTGGTAAGATAATACGGGCGATGGTTGGTGCCGGAAATACGGCTTCGCCTACGCTTACGAGCCTTGCCACGGAGTTTGGATTGCAGCCGCTGATCAATAAGACGGTTGGAATCATCGGAGATGCCAATATATCCGGCAAAACGAGCGATATTACAAGGGCGGTCGAAAGACTGAAAAGTATATCCGGTGAAGATTCACAGCAGATAAACCGCAAGAATAAGACGCATTTGGAAGTTGACAGGCTTAAGATCAGATTTGTAGTAATTGCCAACGAGATGCAGGATCTTCGAGATTCGTCGGGAGCACTTGCAAGCAGGTTTAATTTTCTTATCACTACAGTAAGTTTTCTCGGGCGTGAAGATATAGGGCTGGAAAATAAACTGATGGGTGAGCTTGCGGGAATCTTTAACTGGGCTCTTGAAGGGTTACAGAGGCTTAAAAAGCGAGGACATCTAACTGAGCATCCGGCAAGCGTGGAAAACCGTGAAGATTTTGAAGCGATGAGTTCGCCTATGACGGCATTTATTGATGAGTGGTGCAACGTAGGGCCGGGCATGGAAGTTCCGATAGATGTACTTTGGAGGGCTCATTGCGCATGGTCAAATAGCAATGGACGCGGAGATGGTTTCGCCAAACAGAAGTTTACTAACAAACTTAAAAGTGTTGTCCCAGAGATAAAGAAGGATCGAAAAAGGGTTGATCTGCCTACACTTCGGCTAGAGTATGATATAGACAGCAGCTGCGTTGATAACCGTGTGCGGTACTATCAGGGCATTGACCTTAAAGAAGAGTATAAGCAAAGAGCCGGTAGTCAGGACAGTTGGGACAGAACCGGGACAGGTTAAGTTTTTTTGTAATTAAGGGTTTATAGCTGTTGTCCCAGCTGTCCCAGCTGGATTCTAACTGAATTGATAATAATTAAATAAAGGAAAAACAACAAATATACATAATATAAAAGAGTAGTAAGGAAAAGGTTGGGACAGTCGGGACAGCAGGACAGTGTGGCCATGGTGATAAAAAAGACGGGGGAAAAGGTCTCCGAGTTTTCCCCCATCTATAAAAATTGCTTTAAATGTAGTCGAGTTCCAAAAGAACGCTTTCAAAACCGTGCGGGCAGATTCCATCGGGTTCGACGATGCAGCCTTCCGGGCATTCGGTAGGCGCTAAGCCTTCTGATTCCATCTGCATTAGTTCTTCAAGTGAATGTTCCATTTTTCAGCCTTTCTTTATTAGCCCCAATTTGCAGCATCGTATTCGGGGCGGTTTGTGAAATGGTTAAAACAAATATTCATTCTGACCTGGTCGAGTGCCTTATAAAGCGGGTTGTCAATACAATCACCTTCGCAGGATTGGTACAGATAGCAGGACAGACTCTTTACTGCCTGCCAGATCGAAACATCGAATTTAAGCTCCGAGATACCAAAGGCCATTGGGACGGTTGCGGGCTTGAAGGCATAGTCAAGCGGTCTAAACTGCTCGGCCTGATTCTCTCCATACCGCTGGTTGATCGAGTCACAGTTTAGCTTGAACATTTCCTCGCCGAGTTCTTTCTGCTTGTCCAGGTCCGTTCTAAGCTGTGAATATCCAAGCTCAAGCAAAGGCCGGAGAATCCAGTGTTTGCTCGATGTGCCTTCAAGCTGTGAAAGGTAACCGACTATCTGGTTAATGGTTTGATCTTCTACAATATATGCGCTCATAATTTAACCTTTCTTAAAAAAGTCTCTGTCTATTGGTTTTCGTTTGTGTTTGAATTTATCCTCAAGGCTGTAACGCTTGATAACCTTGCGGCCTCTGCTGCCGATGATGTAGGCGGTGTTTGTCTTGCGGTCGATGTATCTGGCCTTTGTACCTGGCTTGTCGCCTCTGAGGGCTTCTACTATGCGGACAAGCTCCTCGGGATCGTTGCTGACCTGCTCCGGCTTTCGCCGAAGCAGTTTAGCAACAGGAGCGGCAACAAACTTGCGGAAGCTGCCGCAGGCGACCAGACAAACGACTGTAAGACACACAGAGAGCCAAACAACATAGAAGGCACCTACGACAATAAAAGTGCCATAGCGTAAGGTGTAATACAGCATAGCGGCTTCTCCTTAGATGGTGGTTACCTGGTACTTTTCGAACGGGCTTGACTTGCTCGCAGAGCGGGAAGGGTTCCCGCAGTTGTGAGCCCAGCCGCCGCGACGGGCAGACCAGCGAAAGCCGAAATCCTTTAGGGCCTTGCGGATGGTTTCTTCGGGCTTGTCTTCAAAGAAAACCCAAACCCATTTGCCGACTACTTTTCCTGCAAGGTTTAACTTCCTGCAGAAGGCGATCACTTCGGCAAGATCAGGAATGTGACGGCTGTTTTCTTTTTTGGCGTTTTCTGTTTTCGTTTCCATGTTCTTTCCTTTCAAAAAAATGTTTCGTTTCTTTTTTTGGCTCCCTTGAGCCTTCTTAAATTCTTTAAAACTACTGCCCCCCGACGCTAGACGGATGCGGGGGGCAGTTAGTTTGAGGCCGTAGGCCTTAATTGTTGCAGTCAAAAAGCGTTAATAACGGTTTTTGGCTGCCTTTTTCGCGGGTCTTTTCTTCGGTATAGCAAGGGATCATGACACGGAAACGTAGTTGAAGTGGCGTGGCCTTTGCCCGAAAAAAGACAGGTGCAGTTATCCGTGCGTTAAGCTCTTGGTATGTGGTCCGTAAGGATGATCAAAACAAAGCGCAGAGGAAACAAGCGTATTTGCAATTAAGCGTAGTTTGGTTGATAGTCGAGTGAAGCTAAAAAGAACAGCAAAAAAAGTGACATTGTATTACAGGTATGGCACGTTTTTGCCTTCTTTGTGTTTCTGCGGAATCGAGCGTCAAGCAGCGAAGCTGCGTATCAAAGGCTGCCTGCAGCCGTCCCTTTAGTCTCAAGCTTTGTAAAGATCATAGGTTCAAGGGATTCGGTTTACTGTTGCATTAACGCCGGATAAGCTGCTTAAAGGCGAAGGTCGGCAAAGCCGGTCGCAGCCTTACCGCGAAAAGTTACAAACTGGTTAGGTGATAAATTAGCGGCGAGCCTCAAAGGCTTCGGCGGAGAGCAAAGCGAACATCCATACTGAACATAGGGTGGGCGGGATGAAGCACTACTTCAGGTTGGCCTCGGGTTTTTATGTTTCTGCAATGCCGGTGAAACGGTCGCTTCTCGGAGTGTAAACTACTGTCAGGG
>JAGLHQ010000250.1 GCA_023143375.1 Planctomycetota bacterium | reverse complement strand
CGCATCATGTCTGCATCGATTTTTTCGAGGGATGTTGCCTTTATCTCAGCTTCTAAGGTGATTATATCTTTGATGTTGTTTAGGAACCAGCGATCGATCATCGTAAGCTCGAATATCTGCTCGATGGTCCACTTCCGCCGCATTGCCTCGGCGACATACCAGAGCTTGTCCCATCCGAAACGGCTCAGCTTTTCTTTTAGCTGCTCGTCGGAGACTTCGTCGATGTATTTTTCACTTAGCGAATATCTGCCGATCTCCAGCGAACGTATTGCTTTCTGGAAGGACTCTTTGAATGTTCGCCCTATCGCCATCGCTTCGCCGACGCTTTTCATCTGGATGCTTAGCTCGGGGTTGGTTTTGGGGAATTTTTCAAAGGTGAATCTGGGCCACTTTGTAACGCAATAGTCGATCGTCGGCTCAAAGCAGGCAGTGGTCTTTTGTGTGATGTCGTTGGTTATCTCGTCGAGTGTGTAACCGACTGCCAAAAGCGAGGCGATCTTTGCAATGGGGAAACCCGTCGCCTTTGACGCAAGTGCCGAGCTTCTGGAAACACGCGGGTTCATCTCGATTACATAAAGCTTACCATTGGCGGGATTAACGGAGAACTGGATGTTCGATCCGCCGGTCTCTACGCCGATGGCTCGGATGATCTTTAGCGATGCGTCTCGCATCATCTGATATTCTTTGTCGGTCAGCGTCTGAGCCGGTGCTACTGTAATGCTGTCGCCGGTGTGTACGCCCATTGGGTCGAGGTTTTCGATCGAGCAAACGATCACGACGTTGTCCGCTCTGTCCCGCATCACCTCAAGCTCGTACTCCTTCCAGCCGACAACGGACTCTTCGACGAGTACCTGTGTAGTCGGGCTAAGGCTCAGGCCCCAGTGGATGAACTCGTCATACTCCTGCATATTGTATGCGACGTTGCCGCCCATTCCGCCTAACGTATAGGACGGACGGATGATCGCGGGGAAGCCAATTTCTTTTATCGTTTCCAGTGCCTCTTCCCATGAATGGGCGTATCCGCTTTTCGGAACATCAAGGCCGATCTCTTCGATCGTCTGCTTAAAGAGGTCACGCTCTTCGGCTTTTTTGATCGACACCAGGTCAGCTCCGAGCAGCTTTACATTATGCTTATCGAGAAATCCGCTTTCAGCGAGCGCTACCGCGGTGTTTAGGCCGGTCTGGCCGCCAAGAGTAGGCAGAAGGGAATCCGGCTTTTCCTTGAGAATGATCTTTTCGACCATTTCAGGCGTGATCGGCTCGATGTAGGTCCTGTCTGCAAGTTCCGGGTCGGTCATGATCGTCGCCGGGTTGCTATTGATCAGAACGACCTTGAAACCCTCTTTCATGAGCGCTTTACAGGCCTGTGCTCCGGAATAGTCAAACTCACAGCCCTGACCTATGACGATGGGCCCGGATCCGATTATCAGAATTTTCTCGATGTCTGTTCGTTTTGGCATCAAATGGTCCTTATTGTGTTACCTGTTCAAAAATTATAAAAAAAAACGCCCCAACAGTTTTTCTCCTGCTGAACCGTTTTATCGTCGTCATGTCATAATCCGTTATAACAATCCTATTAATCAATGTTTTTAGCTATATCAGCGCAAAATTTTTTTTTTGCTTCGGAGTAAACTACATAATCGCCATTGATATTGCAAGCACATTCTAAGATTTACTGCGAATTTACTAAAAACGTGACATTAGAGACAAATTACTCGTTATCGTAGCTACTTTATGAGTTTTGCCAGTTCTTTGAATTTTGGGTGTTTTGCGTTTTTTAGCAACTCAAACAGACAAAGTTCTGTGCTGGAAAGCTTTGCCCCCTCGGCTGTTATTCTTTTAAGGGCGACCTTTTTATTGGCCTTTGTGCGAGACGAGACTGCATCGGCGATCACGTTTACCTCGATACCTTTTTCGAGCAGATCGATAGCTGTTTGATAAACGCAGATGTGCGATTCGATACCGCAAAGGATCGCTTGTTTCGGCTTGATCGCGCTTAGTTTGTTGTCAAATTTCTCATCGTCGCAGCAGCTAAAGGTATGCTTGTCTATCGGCTCATCGTCGCGTAAAAGCAAGCGTAAGCTATCGACTGTTTCACCGAGAGCTTTTGGAACCTGCTGACACCAGAGGATCGGGATGTCCAGGGCCTTAGCTGTTTGTATCAGAACTTCGGTGTTTTTAAAAAGCGTATCCTTATCGACCATCAGTTCCGAAAGTTTTCCCTGTATGTCGATAATGACCAGGCAGCAATCCTTAGCTTCAAGCATCTAAAATCCTTTCATTGGTGTCAAGGCCCCGTAACGATAACCATAAGGTTTACGTCACTGCGACGATCTTCCCGGTAGAGCTGCCGCATTATATCCTGTTGGCTCCCGGATGTCAGGACCGGTTTTACCATTGCAATATCGCCAAACATCGCTTCATTATCGAGCAGAACAGGACCGGTTACCCCGCCGGACGGCATGTGCTTTACGATCTCTTTAAAGCTTGCGATCCCCGTTGCGAACTGTATATGATCGCTGCTTGGATCGTTGCGGTAAAACGCAGCCATCTCGCCGGCAGTTACGTCTTCGATAACAACTTTAGAGGTTATGTCCTTTCCGAAAACCGTAAGCTCCGCATCGCGGCATCGACTAAAAGCGACATCGATGTCGGACAAAAAGGCAATAACACTCTCGGCAGAGCATGTTAACTGATACGTGCTTCGTGCTGTTTGCCTGTGCGGGATCGTATAGTCAAGCAACCCGTTGTTGTAGATCGCTTTTTCAATAAAGCTGTTAATTGCGGTAATATCGTTGGTTCTAAGTCTAAGCGAAGCGTTTATCGGGTATGCTCCGGGCAATTCCCCGGCCGCGAGTTCTGTGGTTTCTGCGGCGCTTGCGGCAACCGATGTCGGACGGATATAGGATGGAACATTTGCAACTTTTGCTGTCTCACGCGGCGATACCGGCATTAAGATATTGTAAACTATCACCCCTAGCAAACCGAAAAGGGCGAACATCGCTGCCGATGTCAAAACCTTCCGCCAAACAAGATGACGCAAACCAGCATTGGCGCTTTCTATGATCTGTTCGGTGTGGTGTTTTCGATCGAGAAAATGCTTAATGTCATTGAACATATTTTCAGGCGCCGCGACCTTCGGCATAGATTTCAGAAGTGCCCTTTGCTTTTCGATCCGCGCAAGCTTCTGAGCAAATATTGTATCGTGCTGCAAAAGCCTTTCAACCTCGGTATGCTGGCGTTTGGAAAGCCTGCCGTCAAGATACCCGCTGATAAGCTCCTCAATATCAGATTTATTCATATGTGCCATAATAAAACCTCAAACCGACCGATCATAAATCGCCTGACAGCATAACACCTGTCTTTAACAAACGGTACCGACAAGAATACCGGATCGAATCGGACATCCGCCGAAAGCGGTTTCCTCAATTTTGCATTTTATTTTTTGATCTCTCAAGCTGACCGCCGGTCAGTTTGAAATGATTATTTCAATATCTTTTCCATGATCCTTCGCAATCGCATACGTGAACGGCTCAGCCTGCTTTTTACCGTTCCAAGCTCAATATCAAGTGCATCCGATATTTGTTCATAGCTCATATCTTCGATGTCCCGCAGGACGATTATCGTGCGGCACTTATCGTCGAGCCTCTCAAGGGCGCCAAGAAGTATCTCTTCGATCTCTTTTTTCTCGGTCAGCTCGGCAGGATCGCACATACTTTTGTCCTTTAGAAAACTGACAAGCTCTTTCTTTCCGGACTGGCCATCTGCACCGATTAACTTATCGAGCGATATATATTTGACCTTGCCCCTGCGCTTACAATAGTTCAACGTCAGGTTAACCGCAATACGAAATAGCCAAGTGTAAAAAGAGCTTTGCCCCTTAAAGGTTCCCACCTTCTCTATTAATTTGACAAACGTTTCCTGAGTTAGTTCCGCGGCATCTTGATAATTTCCACATATTTTCAGGATAGTATTGAATATCCTGTCCTGATACCGCAATATCAGCTTAGCAAGCGCACTAGAATCACCCTGCTGGGCCTGAGCTACCAGAAACTGGTCATCTATCTTTATATTTCTCGTCTGTTCCTGCAATCTTACACCTTTAATTTGATCGCTAATAAGCCGAAAAGTTCCAATAAGCGTAACATAATCGCAGAAAAAAGTCAGAAAATCAACAATATTCAGCCAAATCCGGCTGTTTACTTCATATAAGTTATCCGGCTTGTGTCGATCAGGTGCCGGCCTGACGGGGTTGTGCATGTTGCCTGGAGGATATAGGTTTGGCCCTTTTGCGGAAAAAAGTTCAGTTGCAGATCAAACTTATACGCTCGCAAATGGTCCTGCCAATACTGATTGTTATCGGCGTACTGATACAGGTTTACATCGTCCCAGGCGGTGATACGCCGGCCCATAGGAAGTGACGATCGCGGGACATACGTAAAGAGCTCCATACGAAATACTCCGGGCGACTTGATCCTCGATCCGGAACTGTCCAGAAGATCGAGATAGACCGTAAGCACTGCCGGTATCATTTCGTCGCCCCTCCAGATGATCTCGGTTAGCCCTATGATGCTAACTTGCGATGCCGAATACCCACTGTACGATCCGGCAATAGAACTTGTCACGGGCCGAACCGTCTCGGACTCACAGCCGACAGAACATACCGACAAAGAAACCAAAATGTATATCAAAAATCGTCTCATTAATAATTATATCGGCAAAAGAAGGGATAAGTGTTCAAAGAATACGACGGATACCAAAGACAAATTACGGATCGCACCCACAAACTGACCGAAGGTCAGCGATGGCTTTAGCCATCCTCGAATCACGAGTCACGAGTCACAGCCCCAAACTGACCGAAGGTCAGCGATGGCTTTAGCCATCCACGAATCACGAGTCACGAATCACGATTATATATCCTCGTCAAGCATGTGGCCAAAGCGGCGTTTTTTCGTCCGAAGATAGTCGATATTGTGTTCCGACGGATCCGCTCGCAGCGGTATCTGCTCGGCAATCTTTATCCCGTAGACCTCAAGCCTGCTGATTTTCTTGGGATTATTCGTCAGTATCCGCACATTTTTGAGGCCAAGGTCACGGCATATCTGGGCACCTATACCATAGTCGCGTTTATCGGCAGAAAAACCAAGCTCAAGATTCGCATCGACCGTATCAAACCCCTGTTCCTGAAGTTTATACGCATGCAGCTTATTCGCCAGGCCGATCCCGCGACCTTCCTGCCTGAGGTAGATAAGCGCTCCTTTGCCCACCTCCTCGATCATCTTCATCGCGCTTATCATCTGGAAGCCGCACTCGCATCGCTGCGAATGGAACAGGTCACCGGTCAGGCACTCGGAGTGAACGCGTATCAAAACCGCGTCATTGTGTTCGATCGCTTTTCCGTTTTCGTCAAGCTCGCCAACTCCGCCTTTGCAAAGAGCAAGATGCGGTTCGGCGTGCCCGGTGTTCTCATAACCGATCAGCTTAAACTCGCCATAATCGGTCGGCAGCTTCACCGCCTGGATGCGTTTGATGTGGCTTTCATTCTGAAGGCGATACTCGATCAGCTTAGCGATAGAGGCTATTTTAAAGTCGTATTTTGTGCAATACTTCAAGAGTTCAGGAACGCGTGACATTGTACCGTCATCGTTAATGATCTCGCAGATAACGCCCGCAGGCTTTAGCCCGGCCAGCCGCATAAGATCGACAGCACCTTCGGTTTGTCCGGCGCGAACGAGTACTCCGCCGTCGCGAGCGCGAAGCGGAAAAATATGTCCGGGACGAGCAAGATCGGCAGCGACAGTATCGCTCCTGGCCATCAGATTGATTGTATGCGACCTGTCGGCTGCACTGATGCCGGTCGTGATCCCCTGATGCGCGTCAACGCTAACCGTAAATGCGGTACCAAGCTGTGCCGTATTGTCAGGCGACTGTGCGTGCAGACCAAGTGAGTCGCACCTTTCCTCGGTCAGCGGAACACAGATAAGCCCCCTGCCGTGCGTTGCCATAAAGTTGATCGTTTCGGGTGTTGCATATTCTGCGGCGCAAACTAAGTCACCCTCGTTCTCACGATCCTCATCGTCAACAAGGACGACCATCTTGCCCTGCTTTAGGTCTTCCAGCACCTCCGGTATTTCGCTAAATTCTACCATAGTATTCGTAATTTCCTTTTGCCGCTCCGTCAGCCATCATTGCTTTCACCATTGCTGTCAAACGATTCAATATACTGTTTTCCATGCCGAATGTAAATAAGAGTTGACAAAATCGCCGCTGTTGCTGTCAAAACCCATAATATTTTCACCAAATATATCCACCATCCGAGATAATTAGATACTTCAGGAGCGATAAGCGTGCTAAGAACCATCGTCAGTTGCAAAAATGTCGATGTCTTGCCCATCACCACAGGCACGATCCTGACATCGGTAGTAAACAGAAAAAGCGTAATAAAACCCGTCATCAGGAACAGGTCCTTGCCGATTATCAGCACAACAACAGGCGACGGCAGCTCAAAACCCTTTACCGCAGTTTTCGTTGTTGCCAGCAGTATGCACGCACACGTCATCAGCAGCTTATCTGCCAGCGGATCGAGAAACGAACCAAGCTTGGTGACCTGCTTTTTAACACGCGCCATATACCCGTCCAACGCATCGGAAATACACATAGCAAGGAATATGCCAAGCGCGGCATACCGGTATACAAAACCGGCATCGGACTCGTTGCTTTTAAGCATGCAGATGACGAACGGTGCGATAAGCAGAATCCGAAGTATTGTTATCTGATTTGCCCAGGTTAGTACCATTTTTTTATCCTCGAAAAATGCTCTGATTTTAACGATATAATACCCGAAAGACCGATAAAACACCATGCCTTTCCTAAGTTTTTCGACATTACGAGTTCTTCTTTAGGCGAACCAGCCGTCGTAAGCACCGTATAGGTAAGCTGAGGATTTCGGGCGCTAAAAAAGACTCATCGGCGTAATTATATAGTACACTTTAAGTAGAAGGCGTGTGGCCTTGAAATAACACCGTAGGATGGGCAACTCGTTGCCCATGCGGAAGTTTAAGCCGTAAATAGTGAGTGTAATATGAAAAGATTAAGGAAACATCCTGTGTACCACAAGTCGCGACATCTGGGCGGCAAGGCTTTAGGCTCGATGGGCTTTTGTACATCCTGGGCCGTCGGCACGGAGGAGCACCACCCCGAATGGATCGAGATCAATGAGATCGACCTGAAGATCGACGATCTGCCCGAACAGTTCAAAGGCAAAAAGATCGTCCACCTTAGCGACCTGCACTGCTCCAGGGCGGTGACCGAGCGATACCTGAAAAACTGCATCAAACGCGTAAACTCGCTCGACCCTGATATTATACTCCTGACCGGCGATTATATAACCCACGACC
Source organism: Planctomycetota bacterium (assembly GCA_023143375.1). GTDB lineage: Bacteria > Planctomycetota > Phycisphaerae > Sedimentisphaerales > Anaerohalosphaeraceae > JAFGKL01. The sequence goes on along the minus strand of JAGLHQ010000250.1, from coordinate 11,185 downwards.
TAAAAGGTAAATATCGCAAAAAAGCTGTCGATATAATCAGCAAGCTTCAGCACAAACACGGCGCCTACGCCTGCCTCGGAAACCACGACTACGGCCTGGGCGGTATATTCAAAAAAAGCCACAAACATCACATGCACAAGATGATCGAGAAAATGGAGCATCATGGCATTAATGTTCTCAGGAACGAATCGATGCCCCTGCATATCGACGGTGCAAACCTATGGATGGTAGGCATGGGCGACTTGTGGGCGAAGGACTTCAAGCCTCATAAAGCATATAAGAACGTTCCCGCTGGTATGCCTGTGATAACGCTGATGCACAACCCCGAGGGGATGGAGCATATTCATCAGTACCGGACAGATGCCGTTATGAGCGGCCACACACACGGCGTGCACAAGGAACACAAACGATGGACCGGAATGGTAAAACGACGCGACTATCATGCAGGCATGTACCACGTTAAGGGCAAGAAGCTGTACGTAAACCGCGGCCTCGGCAGGATGGGAAGAGCAAGACTAAACGCCCCTCCCGAGATAACCGTCTGCACACTTTGCTAGATACAAAAGTCAGTGCCTATTTTACTGTCGTTTCATTTTTTAAAAGCTCCTCTATTTCATGCTAATTTTTGCGTTTTTTTAAATTGGGTTTGTTTTTTTTGGCGTTTTTTAGCTATCTCCTTAATTCATTATTATCGCTTGGCTTACGGCGATTTTGCAATTCTCAAATTGGGTTTGTTTTCCATAATTTACCTTTTTGGCTTTAAGCCTTAACACTTACGATTTACTGCGTTTTTTACCGCTGAGACCTAATCGTGATTAGTGAGTCGTGAGTCGCGGGCGCCTGCGGCGGCGTCAGCCTCCGGCTGATACGTATATATTATACACTAAATAATTAACAAGTCAAGCGGGTTTTATGAATATTTAACAAAATTTAGCCCAAATCTGCGCGAAGCAGGAAGCGAATAAGAGAAGCCTGTATGGAGTGTCGGTATATTTCTCCGATTCACAGCGACCAGGATGAAAGTGAAGCTTGTGATATTTTGGCCGCGGAGGCGCAGGGACGCAAAGACGCAGAGAAAAGAGTATTCCAGTTACGCTGGATTAAAAGGTTATTACTATCCACTGATTTTTTAAAAGCTAAAAGCTGATAACCGGCGATTAAATTGCCTATTTTATAATATTATGTACCGCGCGGACCTTAAATTTTCTCGGACCTTAAATTTCCCTGACCCTTAATTTATTCTAGCTCTTTGATAATTTCTTCATCTTGATCTGCCTGTGCTGCCATCATTTAATTCCCTGGGAATTTCGAAAGTATCTGTTGCCATGAATAGCAATATTCTAGCCCATATTGCGAAAATTCTGTTGCCAACTCTTTTTTTATTTCTGTTGTTTGGGCAATACAGAAGTCCTTAGTGTTTGAACTCAAAAAGAACAAAGGTACGACTTTCTTTCCCTGTTGTAGCTGCTTGCATATCTCAAGGCATTCTTCTACAATAAGGCAATCTTTATATTCATTCTTACCTTTTTTGGCTGGAGGTCTATCGCTAGCTGCCCGATGTCCTGCTGCTGAATACAAATTATCTTGCCCTAATATATGAATTGAATTGTTAATGATATTATCCGTCAAAGAAAGAATCTGGTTTGTTAGAGCAGTAACATCTGGTGTAGAGGTATTTATGTTATATCCAAAAGCAGATTGAGCTATTGCAAGTTCATCTTCTAAGTCAGATAAGACTCTGAAGAATTTCCCAATCTCTTCAGTAGTGCTTTTTAAGTGTTTATCATATTCCTGCTGGATTAAAGATGACAAAATGATTTTACAGTTTATATCCCCTGAATTTCTCTTATCTAAAAAAGTTTTGGCATCACGCATATCACTTGAAGAGCGTCTATTGATCGCTCTGATAATATCTAAAATTGCACAGGTATCGAGAAATAAGACCGCAGAACTGTTTTTTTCAATATCAATGACTATATCAGATATAGCAATGTTATTGTTCATCACCTAATCCCGTCATAACGTTCTAGAAGATCAACAGTATATTCGATTTGGCAAGCTAGCTCTGATGCAGTTTCCCACATCCATCCAGCTTCCTCATGCAGCCATCGCTCAATTAAATCGGTTCTACGTTCACATTTATTTTGGTGAAAAGCGATTACGAAATTCAACCATCGATCAAAATCACATGGATGTCCATAGCCAGTAGATTTATTTGCATTATTTGAAAACACTGTTAATTTTTGCGCTACATCCGGAGGCATAATGTCTTCTAAGGTTTTGTCTGCTTTTGTTAATTCATATTTTATTGATAAGTCATTTTTTAAGACATCCACAAATGAATTTAAAATCAAGTTGTATTCTTCCATTGTAAGCTCTCCAACTTCACATGGAACAATGTTTGATACATACAGCCCACCCTCATTGTTACTTGCCAGCCATAGCCGTGCATTTGGGAGATCAGGGTTATTAACTGTAGAATAAATATATTGTTTTTCATTATGATACAGTTTTAATTGATCTTCTCGTTCTGTATCCCTAATCCAAGTTGAGGGAAGCAAAGCGTCAATTTTGGCAATAATTTGTTCTTTCGTAATATCCCCCAAGAACAACTTCAAATCCTGATATACTTTCATTATGTTTCTCCAATATGAGTTAAGGCGTCAAACACCTATTCCTGTTACTCCAATTTTTCGCCCTTTTTCCATTAATTTTCCTTCTGCAACCAATGCACCGATACTTTTACAGGGATAATTCTATGTCGGAAACACCAAAATGTCCATTAAAAAAGCTCCGCGAAGCGGCTCCACAGCTACTATCTAATATGGAACATCCCGAAGAACATCGGGATCTATTATCTAATACCTCAGATGCAAAGCATCTGCCCTCTGCGTTCTTGGCGTTCTCAGGGGTAAAAACAGGTCAATTCCACCTGTGGCCTCGGCGGTTTGCGCACAAAAAAGGCCCGGGTTTAAAACCGAGCCTTTGGTTTAGTGTTGAGTTGTTTTTACACGTTTTGTTTTTGCTTTAAGTCGCCTAGCCGTACTATCGCATAGACTATCGCACCTAACAAACCCGTCAGCAGTACAACAACGATCCAGATGCCGGAGGCGTTTGTTTTTTCGCGGATATCCTTATACGTCCACACTGCCAGCAAAACATTAACCACAATAGCGATAAGAATGAACACGCCGCACCCTTTATTTCTCCCGTGATGCTTGCTCATACCATGTCTGAACTTCTCTTTCATTTGGGCTCTGTTGCGTCCTTCCACCTCGCCGCGCATCTTGTGAAGTTCCAGTTCCCGGTGCTGTCTTTCAAAATCAAGTTCCATCTCGTATGCATGAAGTTCAAGCTCTCTTTCGCGAATCTCAAACTCGTCCCAGACATCCTCGCCATCTTCGTGTTCTCCTGCAAATACCAACCCCGGCACCAGCAGAACCGCTGTGATGGCTAACAATAGAAATGCTCTCATTTTAAAACCCCTTTCAATTACGTATTTCGTTAACGTATTTGGCTACTTCACTTGTTATCGACTGCCAGTCGGCGTTTTCTACAGCCTCTTCTTTGATGACCGATCCGCCGATCCCGATGCCGACGCACCCGGCTGCGACGAAGTCTTTTATATTGCCTACCCGCACACCTCCAACAGCTAAGAAATCGACATTATCGATGGGGCCCTTTAGCTGTTTTATATAATCTACACCTATGCACGCAGCGGGGAATATCTTTATCATTTTCGCCCCATATCGCACAGCCGATAATACTTCCGTTGCCGTTGCTGCTCCGGGCATAACCGCTATGTCCTTTGCAACACAGTACTTAATCACTTCCGGGTTGGTATCGGGAGCGATTATATATTTTGCCCCTGCCTCAAGAACCTCCTCAGCAAGCTGTTTGGTTATTACGGTTCCTGCGCCTATGCACATGTCCGGCATTTGGTTGCACAAGATGTCTATCATCCCGGCGGCACCTGCGGTGTTGCAGGTTACTTCAAGGAAATTGCACCCGGCTGCGCGAACCGCCTGGGCAATGTTTACGATCTCTTCCTTGCCCGCGCCGCGAACAATGACGATGACCTTTTCAGTCCGAATCTGCTGATATACCTGTTCTGCACTCATAAAAGAATCTTAAGTCCACCTGCCGAATAATGCAAATCTTTTAAGCCTTTGATGCGAAAAAACGCTGTTTATCCTTGTTTTTGGGGGTTTATAAACTAAGTTATTGACTTTTAGAGGTGCTTTTGCTATACTCGTTGCTGGACGTAGACTAGTAAATTACATTTTTTGTGAAAGGTTTCAAGATGAAGACACACGTGAAATTTGCGATATTTGTTATGGTTGCTTTTGTTATTTTTAACGGTTTGACACTAAGTGCAAAGCAGTGCAGCAAGCCCTGTGGTGCAGCAATTAAATCATGCGATAAAGTCGCAGAGGCAAAGCCTGCATGTCCAAAGGCCGCAGATAAGTCGTGCGATAAGGCTGGAACAAAGGATTGCCCCAAGGCCGGGGATAAGTCGTGCGATAAAGCAGGGACAGAGGATTGCCCAAAAGCAGCAGCAAAGACTTGCGATAAAGCTCAAGCCAAAAAAGGCTGTGGCCCTAAGTCATAATAGTTTGATTAAAACATAAACACAAAAAAGCCGGCGTCCCCCTGGACGACCGGCTTTTTTTTATGTGCTAATAAAGCCACCAGATGGCGAACTTAAGTAGATCGTCAAAATTAATATTACCGTCGCCGGTAAGATCGTAGCCGCCGCATAAACCGCAGCCTGATGTTTGCCAATATTGGTTAATTTTGGAAAAGTCTACCAAGTCAACATCACCATCAGGTTCGAAATCTCCCGGAATAAGCGTTGGGTCCAAAGGATAATATACAATCTCCCATGGACTGCAATCGAAACCGTCTAACGCAATTCCTTTAATGTTCATTGCAATGAGTTCGTTAAGTATGGTTTGGGATATTCCCGGCTCGAACATGGGTTCGAAATAGTAACTATTACACCCAAGGTGCGTGTCAGTGCTAGCAAAGCATTGTGATTGGCAGGAGTACAGATATATAGGTTCACTCGTAAGTCCGGTTATGACGGTTTCATCCCAATACCTAAAATTCTTGAGCCTGCATATCATCCATATCGAACAATCTATATAGTATGAGGTTGATATGGTTACACCACCTTGGGTGAAACTTCTCTGTGCAGATTGTAAGTTCGATCCATATATACAGGGTGTGGGACATGATGTAGGTACTTGCGGTCCGGGGTCAGGAGTGGGGCATCCTAAATCGGCAGGATCGATCTGCGGTATTTCTCTTATCTGTTTTACAACTATTCCTCCATTTGGTATTGCGGCCCCTCCGGGATCGAGCTTTTTATATTCGAAGTCGAGTATGTAATCGTTCTTACCGGTTTGTGTCTCAAACTCTATGCAAGCATCGACAAGTAACTGTGCAATCTCGAGATAATCAGTTTGCCAGTCCATCACTTTTTCGCCAAGGATTACCAGGTTTGAACCGCTGATAAAGGTTGGAGTTATCACACCTGAGCCATCAACATAGACGTTTACTTCTTCGGGTATCGATCCATCGGTTGGGTTTGCTACCGAGGTTGCCCCGGCCTGTGTAATAAGCTTGATAGTTTTTTCCGGGCCGGAACTGCTTTTTTCCAGAATTGCCACTCCGTTCGCCAGTTCGATCTCATCCGGGAACGAATGGTGTACGAGCAAAGCCATGCCTGCATCGTTTGGATTGACGCTGTATTTTAAACGTTCAATGAATGCATTGTCATTGTAAAAACTTGCAAAGACCTTGCGGATAGCTCGGAACACGCCCCGTTCATTGCTTTCGTTGGAATCACAGATGCACGGTCCATCGCCATCACCATCCAGATCATCAGCGAGGCACCCGCTGTAGCTGTCATACAGGCCGGCACCGATAAACTGGTCGCTGTCTTCAACATTGGTCGAACTTCTAAAGCGAATCTTTTCGTTGGCATCAAAGTTGCTTTGCAAATCCGTTTCAATCGCCAGTATTTGAGCGGGTGTGAAACTGGTAATGTAGGTGTTCTTAAAGAGGCTGCGAATCGCGCTAAGGTCTTCTGACAAAGCCGCCATATCGGATGGCGGATAGGTATACCCCGAGAGTCGGTTTGCTATTTCCTGACGGAGCGTACTGCCGGTAACAGCAGGTGGTATCATCCACCCTGTCGGATCGTCCAGGTCGTCGGTTAAGTACATGCCGCCCAGATCAATGGTAACACCGGAAGCGTTGTACAGTTCAAACCAGTCATCATATTCGCCAAAGGCATCCTGAATAAACGAATCGTTCTCAGCCATAAACTCATTGATGACCAAACCGCTGCCGCTGCTGCTTCCGGGTGAGTTTGCCTGGCCAGGTGTTGCGGTCCCGCCGGCGAATAACTGCCAAGTGTCTCCGCCGTCTACAATGCGACCGCAGGAAACATCACTGCTTTGCAAAAACTCATATACAATGCCGGTTATGAGAGTTGTACCGTCTCTCTCATACAGAATGATATAATCACCTTCATCATTAAGCTTAAAATCGACGTGATTACTGCCCTGGGCAATATCTCTATCGGCCCAAAAAAGCTCAAAGCTGTTCGGCGCGATAGTAATACTGTCTCGTGGAACGATTGGTTGGTCGAGAAATTCGTTCCAAAGGTCGAAGGAGATCGCGATCGCTTCGGGTGAATTATCGGGTATTGATTGTCTTAATATTCCGTAGTTTGCCGCTTTTCCGCCGAAGTATTGAATATCGGCAGGCAACAAGTCATTTACGTCGGCACTATAATCACCATAGTTTGCTATCGGTGAAAAGCTAAGGGAACCGGGAGCTTTCAATGCCATCATGTCATCAAGTTCCTGTTCGGTAAAAACTGCGTCGGCGTCAGTAATGTTTACGGTGCACACGCCCATATTATCTTCAACACAAAGCAGTGTATTGAAACCGAGCATTTGTTGAGCTTTGTCAATATCGGTTTGCTTTGTCAGATATACCATTGGTATTCCGTAAGTTTGCGCAAGGATGACAACGTGTGAATTAGGTGTAGTAGGGGTAAGTGTGATTATTCCTGCGACATCGGGAATCTCTGCGGGTATGCCGTCTGTCAGGAGTATATCGTCCGGTTTTAGCTGGCCGGTAATATAAGCGTTCTGTATTGCCGAGGCTTCAAAGTATTTTAATTCACCTAAGGCCCAGCCTGGTGAGTAGCAGATGTTGCCATCAAACCATTGCCCGATAGTACCGACAGGGACACCCTGAGCAAGGAGCCAATCTCGGTTGATATCAGCCTGCTCATATTGTTCATAAGTTGGAAAGTAGTATGCGGTATAACCGGGTGCGTTGATCGTGGTCTTGGTATGGTTGAACATCTCTACAATCTGTTCTTTTGTGTATGCGTCGTACCTGATTAACTGAATTCCATATTCTAATACAGCCGGGTCATACGGAATGATAATCGCACCAAGAGAAGCTTGTTGGCCAGTTTCATAGAGCGCAACATCATAATATTCCGGAACAGACATACCGATGAAAGGATCGAGTAGTTGAGTGGCGAAATAATAATGGAAGTTGAATCGATTACTATCCTGATAATAGACGATATTAGGGTCATATCCCGACTTTAATATCGAGGTAAACTTTATCCAGCCGGGATCGTTTTCAGAAGTTCCCTGTAATATGAAAGGTTCGTTGGGTAAGTCGATCTGGGTTTTCCATTTTGGTTCTAAATGCAGCGAAACATTTACGGTCTGAGGGTCATTTTCCGCCAAAGGATCGGATATCGTTAGATCGCAGGAATATTGCCCGCCAGACATACCCGTAATATCAACACTTAGTGTTACATCATCACCTTCACCCGTCGAACTCCCGCTTGCCGGACTTACACTAAGCCACCCACAGCTCTCGCTAACTATCCAGTTTAAAGTACCTATGCCTATTTTGGTAATTGTAAGCGTCTGGTCCGCTGGATTTGACCCGACTTCATCTGCACTAAAGCTAAAACTATTGGACGACAAACCGATAATAGGCGCATCAAGCCCTATATAATAAAGCGACTGGATATCGATCTCAGAAAGTGCTGTGTCGTATATTTGTACATCGTCGAGCAGGCCGGAATAAAAATCTCCCGTTGTCAAACCTGCATCATATTCCTGACCAAGTGAAAACAGATCACCTGCAGCAATTGAAACAGTTAAGCTAAAACTTAAAACATTAACACCGTCAATGTATATCGTTAAGGTATTTGCAACGTCATCAAGTACGTAAGCAATGTGGTGCCAGCTGTTATCAATTACTGTCACCCCCGTATCGTGCCAGACATTGGGCCAGGCTCCGTCACGTATACTAAGGGTGCTGCTGCCGGCTTGGGTACCCATCAAAAGCCTGGTGTTAGCGATCGAAGTGTTTAGTGCAATCATGAACTGGTTTGCTGGATTAACAGAAGGTGACTTAACCCAGCAGGACATTGTAACATTGCTCCCGGCGATCAGGGTCGTGACGCTATCGACTTCTACATAATCATCGATTCCGTCAAAGCTTAAGGCCCCGTCTATCTGGCCGGTTGTCCAGACAGGACCGCCGATCAATGTCCCGTTGTTACTGCCTACAGAATCATAAGCGGTCACCTCGGATATTTCGTCGAGTGCCCAGTGTGCAACCGGTGTGCTTGCAAAACAGGGAACCGCTAAGATAGTTAGTACAAGAATTGATAGTTTTCGCATGTTTCTCCTCCTTGTAGCAATACTTTATAGTGCCTAATTGGATTATACAGGAAGATTGTGGACAATCAAGTGTTTTTCTAGTTTTTTTAATAAGAGCAATTTTCATTTAAAGATTTTAGATAGGTACACAGGCTGAAATGTACGTAAACGCAAAAAAGCCGGCGTCCCCCTGGACGACCGGCTTTTTTTTATGATTGCAAATCCCTCACACTTTGCAATACAGGGAAAGCATTGCAGAATCCTGTTCACCGTCCGCTTTCCCGATGTCCCCGTATTCTCCCCATACGGCAGAGACACGGATACTTTTGCCCGATAGCATCTTCCTTACAACCGATCTGCAGCTCACACACACACACACTTAAGAGACATTAATTAAGAGCCTGCAAATCGCCTGCTCGGAACAGACCGACAGACAAATGCAAATGTAAGTGTAATTTTTGGAAGAAATCTAACCCGCTGAGATGAACGTGAGATTACATCCAGCGCACAAAACCCTTCCGTATGCGTCTGAAAAAATCCTCACAGCCAATGAGATCATACTCTCCTGCGATCGCTAAGCAATGCAGGTATCACTCTTATAACCAACTATATATCAAAAGTCAAGGAAAATCTTAAAAAAAACGGTTTCCATTGTATCTGGGAAATCGCCTTTTTGTTCGAAATCCATTCGGGCAACAACCGTAAAGGTGCTTCCTTTGCTTGAAATATTATTGTCTAAGTTAAAGAGCACGGGACATACACTATCAGGATGTTATCTCAGCCGATAATGTGCCATTAACTTTTTCAACTCTTGTTTCATATCGCTTATTATCTTTGCGTACCTGGGATTGTTGTAGTCGCTGTTCATTTCCAGCGGATCTTTTTTCAGATCGTAAAATTCCCATTCGCCCTTATCGTAAAATTCGATCAGTTTATAACGTTCGTTTCGGACACCGCGATGGCATGGCACTGCATGTATGCCTTTTTCGTAATAGGTATAGAGAATGCTCTTTCGCCAATCTTTCGGCGTTTTGCCTTTTAGTAGAGGAACCAGCGATTCCCCTTGTACCTGGGTGGGCGTTTTAACACCAGCCGCTTCGAGGATGGTAGGAGCATAATCGATGTTCTGTACCATTTCCTTACAGCGAGTACCTGGCCTTGTAACCTTTGGCCATTTAACGATCAACGGATTTCGCAGTGACTCCTCATACATCCATCGCTTGTCATACCAGCCGTGCTCACCGTTGTAAAAGCCCTGATCCGAACTGTAGATGACGATGGTGTTTTTTTCAAGACCGTTCTTTTTCAGGTAATCCAGAACCCTGCCGACGTTTTCATCCATTGCTTTGATGCACTTTATATAGTCTTTAAGATAGGCCTGGTACTTCCAGCGGGTAAGGTCATCGCCTTTTAAGTTTTTGGCTCGGAACTTTTCGTTACGGGGCACGTAATATTCGTCCCATGCTTTCTTTTGCTCCGGGTTCATTCGCTGAAATTCGCCAATCGTAGCCGGATCCTTGGATTTTGTTCTGGGTACCGCTTTCTCTATCTCCTCTATCGATGTCGTCGCCGCCGGCGGGGTAACTTTCACATCGGTTGCTATGTTGATATGATCGCGGATCGTCATTTCCTGCTGACTTGCCGATGATGTTCGTCCCTTGTAATCGTCAAAGAGGTTTTCGGGTTCCGGCACATCGATTCCGTCGAGTAAATTGAAGTGCCTTGGGTGAGGCATCCATGTTCGATGAGGAGCCTTGTGCCAACTGCAAAGGAAAAAGGGTTTGGTCTTATCCCTTTTCTTGTCCAGCCACTCAAGTGTCATATCACCGATGACATCCGAGCAATAACCTTGCTTTCGGAGTAATTTCGATGACCCCTTAGAAATGAAATCGGGATTGTAATACTTACCCTGTCCCGGTAAAACATTATAGTCGTCAAAGCCGGTCGGAAGAGATGACAAATGCCATTTACCCATTACCGCTGTTTGATAATTGACTTTTTGAAGTTCCTTTGCTACGGTCCATTGAGTGTTGTCGAACCTGTCCATGTTCGTCATGAAGCCGTTAATGTGGCTGTGCTTTCCTGTCAGGATGGAAGCTCGGCTCGGGCCGCAGATCGAATTTCCTACGAAGCTGTTTTCGAAAAGTACCCCTTCGGCAGCGATCTTGTCAATATTCGGCGTGATGTTATGTTTCTTTATGAATCCCTGCATCCTTGATTTGTAAGCACCCAAAGTCTGCAATGAATGGTCATCGGAAAAAATAAACAGAATGTTCGGCCTCTTTTGCTGCGGACGCTGCGAAACACCAGAACTCTTTGAAAGTGAGCATCCTCCAAAACTCAAGGAGCCAATTGATAACGAGCAGTTTTTCAAAAAATCTCTTCTATTCACGTCTTTCTCCTTTGCGAAAATTTAAGAGTGCCGGGATTTAATATCTAACGAACTACTGACAGCACCTTTGCCATCT
>JAGLHQ010000025.1 GCA_023143375.1 Planctomycetota bacterium | reverse complement strand
GGCGAAGAAACCGTCATCGAAAAACGGATGATCCTCAGATGTACTATAATTAACAGCGGCAAAGAAATATTCAACTCCACCGCGATCAACGACCTTGTAATTTCCGCAGGTCATCCGTTCAATATGACCGAGATGAAAATAAGCGTAAAAGGACAGCCCCTGGCAGGATGCGTCGGAGACGGCATCATCATCTCGACACCAACCGGATCGACAGCATATAGCCTGTCCGCCGGAGGGCCGATCCTCTCAGCCAACTTATCGGCAATCGTCATAACGCCAATATGCCCGCATTCACTAAGCTTTCGACCGATAGTCATCGACGCAGACAATGAAGTCGAGATAACACCTGTAAGGATCAACGAAGGAACGACGCTCACTCTCGACGGGCAACTGATGCACAAAATGTCGATCGGCGACGTAGTTAAGGTGGTAAGGCACACGGGGAGTTTCCTGGTGGTCAACAATCCGATGCGCACACAATGGGATACGCTGGCGGGTAAACTTAACTGGGCCACGAAGCCGACATATAATACGAGCCAGGAAAAGGACTAGGAGACCGCAACCTGTAAAAGGGAATTTGCGGCTGTTGAGGTATTGAGGTTAGTATGGAAATAATGAAAAAACATCTGTCTATATCGTTAGCGTTATCGTTACTGTTCGTCGTCGGTACGTACAGCTTTGGCGCCCCCGCCAATTCGCCGATAGTCTCGCCAATAGTTTCGCCGATTAGTTCGCCGATAGTTTCGCCGACTGCAACCGGTGCCGATATTTACGGCAGGTACAACCAACGCAGGTTAAACCGCGATCTGTTCACGACTCCGGATCCAAGAGGATTTGTTCCATACAACTCGTTGGGCAGTATCGACAATCGCAGCGGGATTAACCGCCTCCGTTCCCTTTTACAACAATCTGCAACTTCATATTATTCGCCTTCGCGAACGCCTGCCACACTTCGAAGCTCATATCTGTCCGGGTTTGGGCAAACACAACTACCATTACCAGGACAACTGCCCTATGATCCATCCCCTCTCGATCTAAACCTCCGGCGCCCAATGTCGTCGCAGCTAACCGACATCGATGTATCTTTAAGCCGGGACATGAAACTGCTGGAGCTAAGGGATCAATATGGCGATCTCCCTCTGGATATGGGGATACTGAACGAACCCGTTAGAAAAGCCAATCCGGACATCACCGACCTTCTGCAGGAAGGAAGACCTGCCGAACCGGTCACACCGCAGCTGCCGGGCGAACCGTTTAAGCAGAAGCAAAAGCTCGACAAAGTTAAAGACGGTGACGTTTACGATTCGATTTTCGATGAAATGGAACAGCAACAGCCGGTAAAACGGCTTGAAGAAAAACCCGCCGAAAACAAGTACGGCATCAAGATCCCAAAGATCAAACCGCTCCCGGAAGCCGACCACAAAAAAGCCGCCAGGATACGAGGAGAACACAAAACATTTGACAGCCTTGCCAGAGCGAACACGGAAGATTATATAAAGATCGCCAACAAAATGCTGACAGCGGGAAAGTTTTACAAAGCAGCCGACGCATGTACCCTGGCAATGGTCTGGATGCCCGAAAATGCCGAGGCACATCTGATAAAAGGCCTGGCGCTTTTCGCAGCCGGCGAATACATGAGTGCCTCGTTCTTCATACAACAGGCAATCGAACTTGACAAAGAATATGCCTCGAAAAAGATCGGGCTCGAAGAGAAGATAACAGACATCGACCTGATAGACAATCGGCTGGTAGAAGCAAAGCAATGGCAACGACAGGCTCGTTCGCCGGAGATCGCTTTCCTGCTGGCATACATCTATTATCAGCAAGGCAACGTCATAAGCGCTTCGGAAATGATCGAAAAAACCGCTGAGAAGATGGGCGATAACACCGCTGTCAAGACTTTACACGAGGTTATCAAAGCAGCGGACAGGTACTAATCTCTACAAATGAAATTGAGCGTTAAATGAACACAAAAATATTTCGCCTGAACTGTCGGTTGTGCTCGCCTTTTCGGTCCAGGCCTGGCTTGGTAATCTCTACAAATGAAATTGAGCGTTAAATGAACACAAAAATATTTCGCCTAAACTGTGGGTTTTGCTCGCCTGTTCGGTCCAGGCCTGGCTTGGTTGGGGTGCCTACTTGATCCAATTAGCAAACAATGACGATCTTACCATCGACCATATCCTCGGCGAAGACGGCCTTATCTCGCAAGCCTTTAGCGATTTCGAGACCAGACCCCAACAGATACAAATGGCAAAAGCTGTCAAAACTGCTTTCGACAAAGGCGGCCACCTCGCAGCAGAAGCAGGAACCGGAGTAGGCAAAAGCTTTGCATACCTCATTAGCGCCATCGATCTGGTCCGGCAAAAAAAAGGAAAGGTGCTGATAAGCACATACACCATAAACCTTCAGCAGCAACTCATCAACAAGGACATCCCCTTCCTTTCCGAAATACTTCCATGGGATTTCTCCGCCGTCCTTGCCAAGGGACGCGGAAACTATCTTTGCAAACGCAGGCTGGAATATGCCAGACGAACAAGCCGCGATCTGTTCAGGGATTTCGGCGCACAACTCGCAGAGCTGACCCAATGGTCACGAACAACCGAAGACGGCTCGCTCAGCGATCTGGACAGAGTGCCCGACCACGATGTCTGGGACGCGGTAAGAAGCGAACACGGAAACTGCAAGGGACGAAAGTGCAGGTTCTTCAAAGAGTGTTTTTATTGGAAGGCCCGCAGAGCCCTTGATACCGCTGACATCATCGTCGCCAACCACGCCCTGATGTTTAGCGATCTCATCCTGAAACAAAACGACTACGGCGTACTCCCGAAATACGACCGTGTCATCATCGACGAGGCACACAACATCGAATCCGTCGCCGAGGACCATTTCGGAATAAACATCAGCAACTTCACCGTCACCTACCTGTTAAGAAAGCTCTACAACCCAAAAACGCGAAAGGGACTGCTCGCCTTCAGCGACTCAAACGAACCGGTAGAGCTTGTTAAAAAATGCGACAACGCAGCCAGGGTCTTCTTTACGCAGGTCCAGGCATGGTACGCACATGCAAAAGCAGAAAGCAACGGAAAGTGCTACGCAGGTTTCGTCGATGACAATATAACCGCAACACTAAAGGATCTTCGCCTCTCGCTGGCAAGAGAAGTCAAAAAGATCGAAGACGAGGACCAGCAGTTCGAGTACGAAAGGTATATCGACAAGTGCCGTTCGATAGAGACCGAGCTAAAAGACTTCCTCAAACAACCCAACGACGAAAACGTCTACTGGGTCGAGGTAGGCAAGGCCCGCCGCAAAAGAACTTCCCTTCGCAGCGCACCGGTAAACGTCGGCCCGCATGTAAAAAAATGCCTCTTCGACGCATATAATTCGGTGATAATGACAAGTGCAACCCTAAGCTGCGGCAAGGGAGAAGATAAAAAAGGGTTTGAGTTTTTCGCAGGCAGGATAGGCCTCGAAGTTTATAACGCCGTTAAATCAGGCTCGCCCTTCGACTACCAAAACCAGGTAACTATGTATATAGAAGCCGACCTGCCGGAACCAAACCACGAGGACTTCAATGACAAAGCGACAGAAGCCCTGAAAAAATACATCAAAAAAACCGACGGCAAAGCATTCGTGCTCTTTACCAGCTACTCGATGCTGAGAAAAATGGCAGAAACGCTCGAAGAATGGTTTGCGAAAAATAAGTTCCAGTTGTTGTGTCAAGGCGCAGGCGTTGACAGGTCGACCTTACTTGAAGAGTTCAAAGCCGACGAAAGAAGCATACTCTTCGGAACCGACAGCTTCTGGCAGGGAGTAGACGTCCGAGGCGACGCACTCTCAAACGTCATCATCGTAAAGCTCCCCTTCGCCGTGCCAAACCATCCGCTGATACAGGGACGCATCGCACAGATAAAAAAAGA
>JAGLHQ010000249.1 GCA_023143375.1 Planctomycetota bacterium | reverse complement strand
GTAAGCTTGACTTTTCTTCCTTTTTTAATGTTCAGATACCGGGTTTTTCCTTCATATCTGACAAAGCAGTCTGTTCCTGGCCGGCTGTGTATGGTTGCTGAAACTAACTCGCCGTCTTTCCAGTTTATGTCTACCTCGAATCCGCCGCGTGCTCGCAGGCCCTTGACAGTGCCATTGGGCAGTGCCGACGGCAGTGCGGGGAGAAGATGAATCTGTCCGGCGTGACTCTGGAGAAGCATCTCGGCAACACCCGAGGTGGCCCCGAAGTTACCGTCGATCTGGAATGGCGGGTGGGCGTCGAACAGGTTGGGATATGTATTGCCACGCAGCGCCTCGGCAAGCATTTTAAACGAATGGTCTCCGTCGAACAGTCTGGCCCAGAAGTTGATCTTCCATGCCTTTGACCAGCCCGTGCCTCCATCGCCTCGATGGGTCAGCGTGACTTTGCAAGCCTCGGCTAAGTCCGGCGTCCGCAGCGGATGTATCTCATTGCCCGGATGCAGTCCCCATAGATGCGATACATGGCGGTGGCGATTCCCGGGACTATCTTTGTCCTCCAGCCATTCCTGCAACTGGCCATGCTTGCCGATCTGGTTGGGTGCGATACGCTTACGCATGTCAATCAACTGATTGCGGAGGTCCTGGTCCACATCCAGAACGCGTGACGCTTCGATTACATTGGCAAATAAGTTCCGTATTATCTGGTGATCCATGGTCGGTCCCATCACCAATCCTCCATTCTCAGGAGAATTGGACGGACCGGAGATCAGCCACGCCTTGTCGTTCCTGGGATCCTCTATCAGGAAATCGACAAAGAATAGCGCTGCGTTTTTCATGATCGGGTATGCCGTATTCTTAAGATAGTCCTTGTCTCGCCCAAACTCATAGTGCCACCACAAATGCTGACACATCCATGCCCCTCCGGTCGGCCAGATGCCATGGTTGGCGTTGTTTATGGGTGCTGCACCTCGCCACAAGTCGAAGTTGTGATGTACCACCCAGCCGCGCGCATCGTAATGCTCTTTTGCCACATTGGCGCCTGTTACCGAAAGATCCTTTAGCGCGGTGAATAGCGGTTCGTGACATTGAGCCAGGTTTGCGATCTCGGCCGGCCAGTAGTTCATCTCGGTATTGATGTTGCAGGTGTACTTGCTGCCCCATGGCGGATTCGTCAACTCGTTCCAAAGGCCCTGTAGATTGGCGGGCTGACTGCCCGGCCGACTGCATGCTATCATCAGGTAGCGTCCGTATTGGAAAAAGAGTTCGACAAGTTGCGGGTCGCCCTCGTCGAAAGGCTTGAGCCGGTCCGAAGTCGGCAGCTTCGCCTTGTCGGAAGTACCTACGTCCAGCGAGACCCTGCGAAAGAGGTCGCGATGGTCCCGGGTATGATCGGCCTTTATATTTTTGTACGACTTGTTGGCGACTTCCTTTAGCGTTGCAAGATTTTTTTGGGCGGGGTCGCCACTGACATCCTTATAGTTGACAAAGCTCGAATCGCCCGCCAGGATAAGTGTGACGGTGTCAGCGCCGGTGATCTCTATCGCCCCGTCGCGTGTGAGAATTTTGCCGCCCCGGGCGCGAACCTGCAAGCGTGCTTCAAACCGTGTAACACCTCCCCTTACCTTGCCGGTCATCACCAGAAGGCCCGATGGGTCTGTCCTGAACCTTATGTCGTCGTGCGGGCTTGTCAGCGCTGCAACGCAATTGACCGCACCGCCTTTGCTTGCCTCAAGCCGTGTAACGATCACGTTGTCAGGATAGGATGCAAACACTTCCCGCCAATACGTTGTTTTGCCTACGTCAAATTCCACGGAGGCAACTGCGCTATCGATGTCCAACTGTCGCCGATATTTCATGTGCGTCTTGTCATTGAAGTCCTGAAACGTCAGGATCAGGTCCCCGAACGGCTGATACGGCCGCTGTCCGTTGCTGCCGTCATCGAGCACACTCATGAATTCGCGATTGGCCAGATCATGAGCTTCCTTTTGCCTGCCTTCAAAGAGGAGTTTGCGAATGGGCGACAAATATTTGAACGCGCCCTTATGCGCATAGTCGTGCGGCTTACCGATGAACAGTGTATCGCAGTTGAACTGTATGCGTTCTTTTTCCACACCGCCGAAGACCATCGCGCCCATCCGTCCGTTTCCGAGCGGAACAGCCTGCTCCCACTTTGCCATGTTTGCCGGTTCATCGTACCAGAGCGACAGATCGCCGGCTAAAGCAGGGTCCGTTATCATACGGTTAGCATCATTACAGCCGGCCAGAAGTATTGCACTTAGAATGATCGCATATATTCTCATTTAGGTTATTCCTTTGACGTTATGAAAAGTTGCCGTCAGTCTAAACCAGTTTTCTTTTTCTGACCCCTTCATAGTGACTCGAACCGTTCTTTTTTAACCACTCTAAGAGGTTCGCCCTGAGTTCTTCTGTTTTCTTGACATGGCGACGTCTATTCGGGTTTTTCCCGATAAGGTTGTTCATTTCGTGAGGATCGCTATTAAGATCGTACAAAGCGTTGATGACTTTCGAACTTGTCGAATAAGGAATTATCATTTTCCATCCATCTTTGAGGATCATATAGTTCGGTTCGACATCACCCCGATAGTCCCACTCGGTGACGACATACTTGCCATGCTCTGAGTCTGTCCCTTCTATTAACCCACGAAGGCTTTTCCCGTCCGATTTGTGTTTTTTAATTTTCAGGTAATCCATAATAGTCGCAAACAGATCGACCAGCGAAACATACCCGTCTACCTTTGTATTTCTTTTGATCTGGCGAGGGAATCGCACCAACAATGGTATATGGGCGGACTCTTCATAAAACACATTTTTTTCGCGCATGCCGTGAGACCCCAGCATTTCACCGTGATCGCTCACAAAGATGACCAGAGTTTTATCGGTTAGCCCATGTTTGTCCAATGTATTTAAAATCTCACCCATCCAGTCATCGATTTCCTTAACAAGGCCGTAATAATTCGAGATCATGTACTTGATCTTGTCTTTGTCCCTGTATTCCTTTAGGCGTCCTCTTCCATTAGCTCCCTGGTAAGGGCTGTTTGCCATGTCATCATCGATACTTACCGGAGGTTTCATATTTTTTGCCGGATACATACTGTAATAGGGCTCTGTTGGTAAGATCGGAGAGTGCGGAAAATGGAACGAACACGTAATGCTAAAGGGTTTATCTTTCAGCCGCTCGATGGCTTCGATGGTTTGTTTTGCCTGGAAGGCAGTTAAGGTGTTTTCTTTGTCCATGAGTAATTCGCCATGCTGATCGGGTTGGACAACTTTTTTATTTGCCGCTTTCAGCTCGGCAAGAGTCTTGCCATGGTATTTATCCATAGGGTCGGTTTTGTACGGCCTTTCGGACATATTATCGTAGAACTGGCCGGCTTTAAGTTTTCTTCTCGGTTCTTTATCTTTAAGATAATCAATCCACACATGCTTTTGGCCGCCATGATCAAAAACCGACTTTTCGTTTTTTGACGCTCTTAGAGGATTTTTATAAATATCTGTATGAGAAGACAGACTGTGCCATTTACCGTAATATTCACAACGATACCCTTCGCCAGTTAATATCTCGTCAAATGTCGGCATGGTCATCAACCCTTTTTCTTTTGGATAGTACGCTAAACCATTCTTTCTCATCCGGGTGTTCTCTACGGTACAGCCTGTAAGAACAGAAGATCGCGCAGGACAGCAAACAGCACAGGGGGTATAAGCATTTTTAAAGTAAGCGCCTTGTCTTGCTAACCGGTCAAGATTGGGTGTTTCAAGAACGGTATTGCCGGCGATACTTAACGCATCCGATCTCTGCTGATCGGTCATGATAAACAACAGGTTGGGCTTACCACCTTTGCCGGCAAAACTCTGCAATCCTTCCGAGCATCCTGCCAAACCCGTAACCGCCACAGACATTGCTGCCGCTTTCAAAAACTCTCTTCTGTTCTGTAAATTCTTTTTCATCGATATTCCTTTCAGATTTCACATTTATTTTTGCGGACCGGTCAGTCGGTTTATTCGTCGCCTTTTTATATCCTATTCCGTAAAGGATTCCATCCATGGGGGCCATGTCCCGCCGTTATCCGTATAGCCGCTTGTATTAAACATTTTGTGCCATTTTAACTTCCAAAGATGTTTCAGCGGTATCTTTTGCGTTGACAGGTCAAAGAATACGCCGTTGATCGTTTTATTGTGTCGATCAATGCAGAAATGCTGCATTTCATATTGCACTCCCCCTTGAAAATTAACGCCTGGAGCGGCGGCATCGCCCCACTGTCCATTGAAATCCGGCGCTGTACTAGATCTAGTGTTTAAGTAATGAGGCCCGCCCCCGCGCCACATGGCATCGAGAAACAAAGGGATTTTCGCGGCGCCTTTGACATCCAATTTTCCCCAGTGCCATTCGTTCGGTCGGCCCTGAAGATCAGAGGTCCTAGCCCCGGCCCGATTAAATGCCCAGAGGTTCATACCGTAACTGGCCATTTCGTGGGTACCATCCGGCAGGGGTGCACTGGTATCGGACACTTGATAAGTGTTCTCCGGTCCTCCCCAGTTGTTAGTTCCAGGGGTGAAGTTCTGTAGCGGCCTTGTCGCTGAGGGGCATGTAAGCAGCCTTTGGCGTCCCTGGTCTTCCCAGTAAACGCGGAGCCACGCGGCCCATTGACCTCTAATCCAGGGATCGCTCGGACCTAATTCATTGCCACCGAATTTACCATTGTTGTCATCAACATACATTTTCCAGATCAGACCCCATTGGTGCAGATTCGATCTGCAAATAACATCTCTGGCCTGCTTCTTTACTTTTTGCAATGCCGGCATCAGGATTGACAGTAACAAAGCGATAATGGCGATAACCACCAATAGCTCAATAAGCGTAAAACCTTTTTTTCTCATTCCAGCGTCAAGCCCTTTTACATTGGTGCATTTAGAAAAAATGATTCATTACTCCTTCATAATAGGAAATAAAATATCGATCATTATCTGGTTGCTCCAGCTTTTCTTATCCTGTTAAGTTCGTCTAATAATTTTTTTGCTACATCAGTTTTTTTTGCATAAAGGTTTATGCTTTCTGACGGGTCGGCAGCCAGATCGTAAAGCTGGGGCTTGCCCTTTTTCTTATCCCCGGGCGTTGTGTTGTCTATGTATTTCCAATTCCCCTTACGGATGGCGTGCATTCCATGAACATCGGCAGTAACCATTGAAGTTCGCCGATGTTTTTTCTTCGATCTCGTAAGCGAAGGGAGGAAACTGAAACTATCTGGCGCTACATCTTTCGAATTTGGAAGTTTGCCATCGGTGATCTCACATACCGTTGCAAAGATATCGACCAAATTGATCATGTCGTTTGAAACAGAGTTTTCTTCCACTTTTCCGGGCCATGAAACAATAAACGGAACCCTGGT
>JAGLHQ010000248.1 GCA_023143375.1 Planctomycetota bacterium | reverse complement strand
AGGAATATCACCGCCGTTGTCGCTGGAAAAGATCACAATGGTGTTTTGCATAAGGTTCATATATTCCAGCGTTTCAAGAATTCTTCCGGTACTCATGTCGAGGTCCTGAATAAAATCTCCGTAAGGCCCGCTATTGCTCATCCCTCTCATGTGATCCGATGGCGTGATCGGATGATGAACCGCGACGGCTCCGAAATACAGGAAGAAAGGCTTGTCATTACTTTGCTGCTTTAACCAATCGACGGTTTTGTCCGTTAGATCCGACATGGTTTTTTTGTTTTCTCGCTGCGGCGCATCAAAGCCCGAATATGGACGGCCATAGAAGGATTTTGAATAAGGTTGTATCCTGTTACTTCTTAAGCCATAAATATGGTCGTTTTCAATAAAGACGTTAAACCCATCACCGTGGTTATTCGGTACTCCAAAGTGATAGTCAAATCCCAGATCAAGAGGCCCCGGAGACCACTTGAGGTAATCAGTTCGTTTTGCACGTTCACCCTGGCCATATCCCAGGTGCCATTTTCCGATCGCTGCGGTGTTGTACCCTCGCTCTTTCAGCCAATCGGCAATGGTTACCCTCTCCGGATTCGGCAGCAAAGGATCGTTAGGATTTACCACCCCTGATTTCAGAGGTGAACGCCATGGATACCGCCCGGTTAAAAACCCATACCGGGTAGGCGTACATATAGAAGCAGGCGTAGATGCATCTGTAAAACGCATGCCTTTTTCAGCGATCCGATCGATGTGAGGCGTACGCAGCAGTTTTTTATCCGCTCCGTACGAGTTTAAGCTGCTATAGCCAAAATCATCGGCAAGGATAAACACGATGTTTGGTCTGGAACTGTTTTGTGCCGCTCCACCAGCCATGCGAGCGAATGCACTCCTGACTGAAAGCTGACTGCTTATGCCTATTGACAAGATGCCGATGTTTTTCAAGAAATCTCTTCTATTCATACCTTTCTCCTTTGTAAAAATTTCAGAGCGGCTGGGACCTAATATCTAACGAGCTAATGATATCACAAATGATACGCCTACGAAAACATAATCGAGCCCCTGCGACATCAAAATTTTATGAAAATCATTTTGAATTGTCAAGAACTTTCGCTTCCGTGGCCGCTTTATTGAAAATTGTCGGGAATAAATCTGAGTGAAATCGAAGGGGGCCCATTGTAAAACTGAACTCGCCGAAATGTCGCGGCAAACCATGCTACACGCTAAAGGTGGAGTTTGTCCGAGTTTACTTAAGCCTATCCCTGCCTAAACGCAACGAAATCCCGAACTAGCATCGAGACTAATCGCTGCCCACAATAACACACTGTCTAATCGCCCAACGCCGTCAAATCCTCGATCTGCGCCTGACTAAGTGCTCTGTCATAAATCCTGACATCATCGATCTGTCCGCTATAAAAATCGCTGGTTACCATCCCTGGATCGTACTCCTGTCCAAATGAAAGTATATCAGTAGCGGCAACAGATACCGTCGATGTAAAGCTCAAGACATTACTGCCGTCTACGTAAATAGTAATTGTGTCAGAACTATCTTCAAGAACATAGGCTATGTGATGCCATGTGTTGTCAATCACCGTTGCCGCTGTGTCATGCCATACGGTATCACCAAAACTGATCGTGGCAGTATTGGCCCGTGTGCCAAACAACATGTTATTGCCACCGCTTGGAGTGTTTATTGAGATTATAAACTGCGTAGCAGGGTTAAGTGCCGCGGCTTTGATCCATGCGCTCATTGTAATATCCTTGCCTGCCATCCCGGTAAATACATTATTGATGGCAACATAATCATTTACGCCGTCAAAGTCCAGGGCGTTGCCATTTACGCCGGCAATCCAGTCACTGTCGTCCATATTCATAAGGGTTCCGTGATAGGCATTGATCGAGGCGTCATGTGCGACATCGCCTGCGGTTTCATCCAGGTTCCAATGAATAAGCAAAAAGTCTTTCAGCCAGTTTTCTGCCAAAATGATAATATCGCCCATGCCCACATCACCGCTCTTATCGAAGTCGGTTTTGTCGCACCAGGTCGGATCGACGCAACCTGTATCCAGCCAGTGCGATACAAGCATGGCAAGATCCGTCTGATCGCATATCTCATCGCCGCAGATCGAGTGAGTTATAAAGCTCCATACCACACCGGCAGTCGTACCAAAGTCGCCCTTCTCATCGATCCGCCAGTAGTAGATCGTGCTCTCGTCCATCGTACCAGTATCAAAAGTCGTACCGGTCTGATTGCCCTGGAATGCGCCCGGACTGGAAGTTCCAAAATAAACATCGTGCGATGTAGCATCGGCCCCTGCCGTCCAGCTAAGATCGGCAGTCGTACTTACGCTGGTTGCACTATCGGCTGGGCCTGGATCGCTTGCCTGTCCTGGAAGTTCGCTAACCGGTTCAGTGCCGTTGGTGTCGCAGAACTCGATATTGTCTGCCGACTCATATGACAGTGTCGGATCTACGATATTGTTCACACAGAAAACGTAGATCGGTTTCTTTACCATTGTCGTAGAAGTTAATATCGCCACACCACTGCTGTTTGTCGTCTCGGTAGACTGCCCGGTAACTTCACCGGTGAACGTGCCGGTTACATCGGCACCGGCAACAGGTGCGCCGCAGTTATCGGTGACAGTGACCATAACCTGGCCGCACTCATTAGGCGGACTACAGGAAACAGTTTCACAATCTATGGAGTGAACATGTACGGTGCCTGCAACACACGGTAGATAGCTCGTTTGGAATATATCGATTACCGTACCATTAGGCTGAAACGATGTAACGTACATAATATCGCCGCTGATCTCAACCGTTTGGTAATTCAGCGACTCAATAGAAGATACGATATACGGTTCTCCGGCTTTTGGGCCGTACAACGGTGCTCCGCCGCCGCCGCTTGTCAAGTGATGAACTTCGTCGACAACAGCGCGAGCATAATAATGGTTGTGTCCGCCGAGAACTATCTGCACGCCGTACTGCACACAGAGCGGCTGTATATAGTCCTGTACGTTGCCATTATTAACGTGCCCGCCTTTGCTGGTCCACCCAGGCTCATGAAGTATGATGATCTTCCAGTCTTTGTTGCTGGTGCTCAAATCATTGACCAGCCAGTTATGCTGAGCTGAACCTGTAGAGTAATCGATATATTGGTCAATAACGGTAATATGCATCGGGCCGTAATCGAACGACCAGTAACAGCTATTTACATAAGGATACGGCCAGTACTTTCGATACCCAGTGGCGGTTTGTTCGTGATTACCCCTGGAACCGGCGATGGGCACAGTTGACTGTGTCAGTATCGATGCAGGATAAGACCGATTGAAAAACTGCGTAGTCCAGTCGACTTCCGAGTCGCCTGCGCCAACCCAGTCGCCGGCAAGCAGCAGCATGGTTTGATAAGCAGGATCGGAGTTAATGACCGAATTCATTCCCGCGCAGACTATGGAATGATCGGCAGGATTCGTTCTGGTATCGCCATACATCAGGAATTTCACATCTGTTATAGAATCCGCCGGAGCCGCCCGGAAAGTACCTGCGCTGGCTCCCGTTCCAATCGTGACCTTGTAGCAATACGTAGCGCCTGGTGTAAGGCCGTCGATAACATGTTGATACTGGTGGTCCGTTCCATACTCGGAAACACTAACATTGCCGTCCGCGTAAGTCGTGTCAAGCCCCCATGCCAGTGAACAGATCACGTTATTGTCCAACTGCCAAAGAACCTGCATCTGTGTATTGTTGTCCGGATAGATCAAATACGGCCCTTTTTTCAAAGTGGCCGTGCTGGTTTGAGTTGTAAAACTCCAGACATCGCCTGTCCATGGACTTGCAGG
Organism: Planctomycetota bacterium; assembly: GCA_023143375.1. Lineage (GTDB taxonomy): Bacteria > Planctomycetota > Phycisphaerae > Sedimentisphaerales > Anaerohalosphaeraceae > JAFGKL01. Next base: position 5,529 of record JAGLHQ010000248.1, on the reverse strand, counting down.
ATTGCCCGTATCGACTTCATCGATCCGCCAGTAGTAGGTCGAAGCCATACTCATTGTGCCCGGGTCAAAGGTTGCTGACGTCCGATTGCCCATGAACTCAGTCTCATCGGGGGTCGGGTCGGTGCCAAAGTACACGTCATGCGAAACGGCATAGGCACCGGCTATCCAGCTAAAGTCAGCGTTAATGCTTACGCCGGTAATACCATTAGCCGGAAAGGGATAGGATGCCTTTTCGGGCGAATTAGCTGTTACCGTCGTCTTGCCTGGACTGGTAATATTGTAGTCTACAGCCAATGTGCCGCTACCGCCGTAACCGGTAAGCAAACCGCTGCTGATGTAACTATTGATGGTTAACGTGACATTGCCGTTTACTATCAGTGTGCCGCCGGCAATGTCCATCGCGGCGGCGTTTAACATACTTAACGAACCGCATGAGATAATACCGCCATTGAGGTATACGTTGCCTGAACTGCCTGCCATCTGGGCAATCCCAAGTGTACTTCCGATCGTGATCGTACCAGCGGTCATGTTTATTTGACCATCGCCACCGAATCCAACAAACAGGTTAGTGCCAACACTGGCGGTACCGGCACCGATAGTAAATGTCCCGTTATTAGTAACACCGTAACCTAATATAAACCAGTCGCTTGTTGTAAGAGAACCGCCGGTCATATCAAGAGTATCAGCGGGGCTTGTCCAGTCACCAAGGACTACGTTGGCAGCTACCGCCGATGTGCTTGAATCGATAATTGGGCCGACTCCGCCCTGCCTGATAGCTGCCTTGTCGGCAGCGGCGGGAACTCCAAAGTTCCAGTTTGCTGCATTGCGCCAAAGGCGATCACCGCCGCCATTGGTCCAGTCTATATCCACTGCCAATGCGTTACCGACCACGCCCAACAGCAGGATAACAGAAATTAAACATATATATTTTTTGTACATACACATAAAAACGCTGCCCTTTAAATTCGCATTTTCAAGTTACATGCACCCTCCCCCATATTTTGGGATGAAAAGTACACAGCAAACAGTTTTACTTGTCTCGGAAAAAATTTAAGTTGTCAGTTCACGCCTTAGGCGGAACTTTTTTCCGTACCTTTTCCGTTAACTATTAAATCCTCGTTTTACTTTGCACTTGGTATCTTGGCGGGATTGCATCCTTTTGTATTTTCCAAGGTCCGAGAAATCGTTACAAAGCGCATTTTCCTCCGTGTGATGCCGCTATTCTACCAGATTTGTCTTGAAATGTCAAGGCTTTCCGTTTTTGAGGCAGTTTCAGCGGGAATTGTCGCCGAACTCACAGTTCTTGTGCATCACAAAGCCTACCATGCGTATGCTTTCGGTGCCTCGCCGCCGGGACCGGGGAATATCTCGTCAAGCTGTTTAAGAGTTTCTTGTGACAGTATGATCTCGGGGGATTGTGTATTCTCCTTTAGTTGCTCGACTGTCCGAGGCCCGATGATCGGAGCGGTGACGACGGGATTGTGGAGCAGCCATGCCAATGCGATATTGGCAGGGGATTGGCCGAGGTCGGTGCAGAGTTTTTCAAAACGTTCGATCTTGTCGAGATGTTTGCTTCGTGCCTGCTGCTGTATTTCGGATGCGCGGCGCCCGGCCGTCTGTTTTTTTGGATTCCCACCGAGCAGACCACCAGCCAGCGGGCTGTAGATTATCAGGCCCATGCCGAATTTGCGGCAGGCAGGTATCACTTCCAGTTCGAGCATACGGTTATTGAGGTTGTAGAGGCTTTGTTCGCTGGAGAGACCTTGTTTGTTAAGCAGTTTAGCAGTCATGCAGCATTCGGCAATGTCCCAGCCGGCGAAGTTGCTGGAGCCGACGTAGACGATCTTTCCCTGTTTTTGCAGGACGTCCATCGCTTCCCACATTTCATGATGGCTACAGTTGTGGTCGATGTGATGCATCTGGAAAATTTCGAGGTGGTCTGTCTGCATGCGTTTAAGAGTGCCTTCGCAGTGCTTGAGGATCTTGTATCTTGACAGGCCGTCGGTGGCGCTGTTTTCTTCATAGCGATCATAGAAAGGGGCGCAGTGTCCGAATACTTTGGCGGCGATAATGACCGCGTCGCGACGTCCGCCACCCTGAGCGAGCCATCGCCCGATGATCTTTTCGGCGCCGCCGCGGTCATCCTCGTCAGCACCGTAAGCATCGGCTGTGTCGAAAAAGTTGATCCCCATATCAAGGGCTTCGTCCATCATGCGGAAACAGTCCTGCTCGCTGGTCTGGCAGGCGAAATTCATCGTACCCAAACATAAACGCGAGACCTTCATGCCGGTTTTACCCAGAAATGTGTATTGCATCGTTAATTCCTTTTTAAATTTATTCTCTGATTATAATCTGGCCTTCTTGTTTGAACCGTTAAAACCAACTCAGCCCTTCCGGCGACGATAATCTTATCAAAATCACTTGAAATGTCAAAGATTTTCGTTTTTGAGGCAATTTCAGTAGAAATCGGCACCGAATACATAATTTTTTGTACCCCGTCTTTTTCCTATCCGTTATTCAGTTTTCTGAAAGCCCCCTCCATCATCAGGAAAAAGGCCTGACCTTCAGGTGAAGTGCCCGGTGCGTTAAACCGGGGAGCTATACTCGCATTTTGAAGCAGTCCAAAATCATCGACATTAGCATAAACCGCACGCCGCATTTTGTCGGCCGGAATTTTATAAGATGGGTCCAGCCAACCGGATCTTATTGCGGTATAGATAGTGTAAGCCAGCATTGCCGGCAAGGTTGTTTCTTCAAAATTGGGTTCTGTTATTTTATCGTATAAAAGCCCGCTGGGTAGTTGACGTGCAATACAGCCGTCAAGTAGGTCTGTGCAATATTCGATCAGTTTTTGTTTGTCCGATTTTCTTTCGTCAGGTAAAAGATCGATAACCTGCGCCATTGCCGCAGCACACCATCCGTTGCCGCCTCCCCAAAACGACGGATCCTTAAATTCCATGGTTTCCTGGATACGAATATGGTGAAATAGTTTTTTATCTTTATTCCAAAGCACATCACGAATTCCTTCGATCTGATGCATGGCTTCGTCGTAATCGCCCATTTGAGCAAGAAAGGGGGCGACCATAAACATATTATCGCTGAAAATAACTTTAGATTTATTATTGTGATAGATCACACCTGCGGCATTTTTCGATTCCGGGCGTTTTAAATATTCATATTGCCCCTGTGCTGCCTTTTTGTATTTTTCCTGGCCGGTAATTTTATAAGCTGCCAAAACTCCCGGACCATTTACTCCCGTATCGGCGATATTCATATCGGAACCAACCATTGAAAGTCGTCCGTCCGATTTTTTCCGCTGAACCGATTCTCTGGCCATAATAATCAGGTTTGTTGTGTCCCCAATTTCCAACATGCCCTGCATTGCTGTTCCCTGTTCCCACGAATAGCGTTGCATACAAAGCATTGCCGTTTTCACCTTTTCAACTATATCTTTCGTCATATCTGCACGTGCCTTTGTACCTTTACCCGCAAAACTCTGCGAACCTTCCGAGCATCCGGACAAACCCGTAACCGCCATAGACGCTCCTGCCGCTTTTAAAAAATCTCTTCTGTCTCCGTGAACCTGAAATCCCATTTGTTTGCCTTTAAAAAGTAAAATACAAGAGTGATAATAACAAAAACTCGTATCATTGCAAGTATAGAAACATAGCAAAACCCCTGGAATTCTTTACCAAAACAGTTGCGATTGAGAGACTTAAAGTGTATCATGTTCGTTCGGTGTATTCTGGATGGGTATCGACGAGGAATTGTCGATCTCTATAGAGTCTCTTACGGAACAGATAGAACCGATTAATCAGTTTGTAGGGAAAAAATGAAAAAATTAAGTCGAAGAGAATTTGTAAAAGCGTCGCTATTAGCCACCGCCGGTGTTGGTGTGACAGGATGTACGGGCGGTGTTAGACAAAAACAAGGCCGGGTGATCGGAGCGAACGATACTATTCGTGTTGGCATTGTCGGCGTCCGCGGAAAAGGCAAAGCGCATATTGGTGATTTTAGAAAACTCAATAAGGTTAAAGTCACTGCTATTTGTGACGTTGACACAAACATTATCGCCCAACGGAAAAAGATATTCACAGATGCCGGCGAAACGGTTGACACGTACACCGACGTGCGCAAAATGCTTGACGATGACAGCATCGACGCGGTCGTTATCGCAACGCCGAACCACTGGCACTCGCTTATCGGGATATGGGCGTGCCAGGCGGGCAAGGACGTTTACTGCGAAAAGCCCGTTTCGCACAACATCTTCGAGGGCAGAAAGTTTGTCGAAGCGGCTGCGAAATATAATTGCATCGTGCAGGCCGGAATGCAGAACCGTTCGGATACCGGGCTTATACCAGCTTTTCAATATCTCCATTCGGGTAAGCTCGGCAAGATCCAATACGTTTACGGCAACTGCTTTAAACGCCGCAAGAGCATCGGCAAAGTAACGGGACCTCAAGAGATACCTGCCTGTATAGATTACAACATGTGGACGGGACCTGCACCGATGGAAGCCTTGATGAGAAAAAAACTGCATTATGATTGGCACTGGGTGTGGCCTACGGGTAATGGCGATCTTGGAAACCAGGGTGTGCACGAGATCGACCTGTGCCTTTGGGCGTTACAGGCGGACAAGATGCCCAAACGTGTTATCAGTATGGGCGGCAGGTTGGGATACAATGACGACGGAACCACTGCAAACACACAACTGACCGTTTTCGATTACGATAAAACACCGGTCATATTCGAGGTTCGGGGCCTACCGCAGAACAGTCAGGTTAAAGACGCGATGGATCATTACAAAGGAGTCCGCATCGGTGTTGTGATACAGTGCGAGAATGGATATTTCGCCGGCGGACGAGGCGGCGGCAAAGTATATGACAACGATGGCAACAAGATAATGGATTTCCCCGGCGACGGTGGAGGAGGCCATCAGCAAAACTTCATTGACGCGATGCGCAGCCGTAAGAACTCCGACCTAAGAGCGAACATATCAAAAGGACATCTAAGTGCGGCGCTTTGCCACATGGCGAATACTTCATACAGGCTTGGGGCTAAGAACACTGACGAGTTTGCGAAAGAGCAGATCGCCGGTTTTGATTTTGCACAGAAAAGATTTGAGAGTTTTGAAAAACATCTTGCTGCCAATGGCGTTGACCTGAAACAAACCCCGCTTGACGTAGGCCCGTGGCTGGGTATGGATGCTGAAAAGGAACGCTACATCGAGAAAGGGAAAAACAGCGCCGGAGCACGGGCGAATAAGATGCTTACAAGGAACTACCGCAGGCCGTTCGTGGTTCCGAAAAACGTCTAGAGGTCGTACTCTTTTATCTTTCGATATAGAGTTCGTTCGCCGATCTTTAGTATCTTTGCAGCTTCTGTACGGTTGCCATCTGTCATCGCGAGCGTGTCTGCAATGTGCTGCCGCTCTACTTCTTCCAGGGATCGTCCCGTAAATTCGGAGATAAACTGCTGGCCCTGCTCGACCTGTCCAGCGGCCAGACGTTTGACAAGATGGATTTCCTG
>JAGLHQ010000247.1 GCA_023143375.1 Planctomycetota bacterium | reverse complement strand
ACGCTCTTTTTATAAAGAAACGTCTATAAACGATGAACGCCGCTACAGCCGCAACCGAAGCCAGAATAAAACCGTATCCGAACAGTAACACAAGCTCACTCCTGTCAAGTCATACATGCAGAAAAGTTCGGCACCGAAGGTATGATCTTACCTAATAAGCTATTAGCTTTCGGTGCGAACGTCAGCCATCGAAGATGCCTGTGTTATAGGCGATCTCTGTTCGATGACCATAACTTTTCTTCCCTGCAGGCCTTTGCCGGAATCAAACTGTTCGTACTCAACCTCTTGTCCGTTACGCAAGCACCGAAAGCCATCGCCTTCAAGGCTGGTGTAATGGACAAAAACATCTTGACCCTGTTCGTTAACGATAAATCCGAAACCTTTTTTTGGGTCAAACCACTTTACAGAACCAATAGCCATAAAGTGACCTCCTAATAATAAACCCAATTGTCCATGCAGACCCGGCAGACACCGGACCCTCAAACAATATCCATATCTACCGATCCGGTGCTACTTAGAATCGGCAGTCTGCTTCTGGTCGGATTCGCCCAGTTCGGCAAGAGCCGCTTTTCTGGACAGTTTGTTCCTACCCTGATCGTCAATGCTCAAAAGCTTGACCGGGATCAGGTCACCCATTTTGACTACGTCTTCGACATTCTTGACGTATCCATCGCTAAGCTCACTTATGTGGCAAAGGCCCTCAACACCTGGAGCAAATTCGACAAAAGCACCAAAGTCTTTCACCGAAACTACTTTGCAGTTGTGATATACCTTGCCGATCTTAGGCGGGGTAGTCATCGCTTCGACTATGTCTCTCGCCTGTAAGTGGCCGCTGCCGCCAACACAGCTAAAGCAAACGGTTCCATCGTCATCGATCTCGATGGTTGCACCTGTCTGCTCCTGAATACCCTTGATCATTTTTCCGCCAGGACCGATCACCTTACCGATAAGGTCAGGATCGATCTTGATGCTGATGATCTTAGGAGCGTGTTCGCTAAGCTCTGCTTTCGGTTCTGCTATGGCTTTGGCCATCGTTGCGAGAATATCCAAACGGGCTATCCTTGCTTTTTCCAAAGTTTCTACCATGATGTCGTGCGGCAGGCCCTCTGCTTTAATATCAAGCTGTATCGCGGTGATACCGTCAGCGGTACCTGCGACCTTAAAGTCCATATCGCCAAAGTGATCTTCGTCGCCGAGGATATCTGTGATCAATACGTACTTATCGCCTTCGCTTATCATACCCACTGAGATACCTGCAACAGGTTTCTTAATCGGAACGCCTGCGTCCATCATCGCAAGGCATCCGCCGCAAATCGAAGCCTGCGAGCTTGAACCGTTTGATTCGGTAATATCCGAAACAACCTTGATGGTATACGGGAAATCTTTCTTGTCAGGCTTGATCTGCTCAAGAGCTTTTTCAGCCAGAGCGCCGTGACCGATCTCGCGTCTGCCCGGTCCCCTTATCATTCTTACCTCACCAACCGAGAACGGCGGGAAGTTGTAATGCAACATAAAGTCCTGTCCGAACTCGTCGAGCAAACCGTCAACGGTCTGTTCGTCTCTGCCAGTACCGAGTGTTACTGTAACCAGGCCCTGAGTTTCCCCACGTGTAAACAGTGCCGAACCGTGCGAACGCGGCAAAAGGCCCACTTCGCAATCAATGGGCCTGATCTCATCATAGCCTCTTCCGTCAGGACGTTTGCCGGCCATGATCATCTTACGGATAACACTTTTCTCAATCTTATCGAATGCACGGTTGAAAATCACTTTTGTACAAATCGGCTCGGCGTCACCTTCTGCTTCGATAAACTGCGGAGCAAGCTCTGCCTTGATCTCTTTGATAGCTGCCGATCTGTCGGCTTTAAGCTTGATCTGATAAGCTTCTTCGATCTTATCTAATGCCAGCTTGGTTATCTGCTCGGCGGCTGGGTCGATGCTTTCGATCTCTGGGACATCTTTTTCGACGCCGCATTTTTCGCGGAGTTCGTTTACAAGATCGCAAATCTCACCGACTGCCTTATGAGCGATCGCTACGCCTTCTGCTACAACATCTTCGGGCATCTGCTTTGCATCGACTTCGATCATGTTGATCGCTTCTTTGCGACCGGCGAGAATAAGGTTAAACTCGCTGTCTTCGCGTTCTGAGTGAAGCGGATTGACGACGAATTTACCATCTATACGGCTTAAACGACATGCACCGAGAGGACCCATAAACGGTATCTTGCTGATATGCAGTGCAGCACTTGCACCGATCATCGCCAGCACATCGGGATCGTTTTCTTTGTCAGCGCTTAATACGGTGACCATGATCTGCACTTCCTCGAAGTAACCATCAGGGAACAATGGACGGATGGGTCTGTCGATCATTCTTGCGGTCAGTATCTCTTTAGTAGTTGGGCGACCTTCGCGTTTCATGAACCCGCCGGGGAACTTACCTGCTGCGCTTAATTTTTCCCTGTAGTCTACACTAAGCGGGAAATAATCGATGTCCGCGAATCGCGGTGCTCCGGTCGTTGCTGCAACAAGAACCATCGTCTCGCCGCAAGTTACGGTAACTGCGCCATGGGCCTGCCTGGCGATCTTACCTGTTTCAATTGTTACTGTTTTTCCACCAATTTCTTTCTGAACTTTACAAACTTTAAACATAAATTACCTTTTCGTATCTTCCTTCAGCCGACCGAAAAAGACACTAACGTCAAGTGCTTTTAAAAAAAACGGTCGAGCTAACTAAAATAAAACTTTATTTACGTAAACCAAGCCTCGATATGATCGCACGATAACGCTCAACGTCATTCTTGCGAACATACTTCAGCAGCGATGACCGGGTTCCGACCATCTTTAATAGACCTCTGCGTGATGAATGATCCTTGCTGTGTGTTCTCAGGTGCCCGGTCAACTCATTAATACGAGTCGTTAGCAATGCGATCTGCACCTCCGGTGAACCGGTATCGTTTTCGTTGGTTTTATACTCGCCAATTATCTTGTCTTTTTTTTCCTTCGTCAGCATCTTTTACTTATTTACCTTTCATTACAAATCTAAAGCAATCACTTTTAACATACATACACTTACCCCGCACCGAATACTTCGGTTCGGATCAAAATACACTTATTTACATGCTATACCAATACTTATCGATAGTCAACTAAATACCTTCAAGCGGGTCATTTTAGTGAAGTTGGCAAATTTTGCAATGTTTTTTCGAAATTTACCTCAAAAGGTGTAAAAAAATATCCGAATTATACCAATAATTATACAAATTGGGGGGGATTGGGGTTGCAAGCGGGATTGTAGTAATACACGATCCGCTTTACCTTATAAGTGACCCGACTGCCTTGGTACCGTATTCGGAGAAGTTGGAGTAATCCCAGTTCTCGATAAATCCGTCCTGGATTATGTTCCAGAGCTTGTGGATGTCGCTATCGAGGAATATCCTGCCGATCTTCTCATCGAACTGTGTGCCCAGGTTGTCCTCTATCTCCTTTGACGCCCGTGCGATGCTCATCGCATCTCTATATACCCTTTTTGAGGTCATCGCGTCAAAAGCATCGGCCAAACCGATGATCTTACCCATAAGCGGAATCCTGTCACCTTCAAGTCCGTCCGGATATCCCTTACCGTCTATCCGCTCGTGGTGATGTAGTATCCCCGGAACAAGCTCTCTTAGCTGTTTAATGTCTGCCATGATGCTGGCACCGATACGCGGATGCGTCTTGATCATCTCGAAATCATCTTCGGTTAACTTGCCTTTCTTCAGCAGTACTGCCTCGTTAATACCTATCTTTCCGATATCATGCAGCATCCCTGCCAGGTATATCTTGTGAATATAATCTTCATCGATCGGCTGACGCTCCGACATCTGCTCGGCGATCCAGCGTGATATGAACGCAACTCTTTCCGAGTGACCTCGCGTGTACTGGTCCTTGGCGTCAATGCTGTTCGACAGCGTCTTGAGCGAACCGATGAACAGTTCTTTAAGATCGCTAAACAACCTGTCGTTCTCGATGAACGTTGCACAAAGATTCGCCACCGAGTTAAACAGCTTAACATCGATAGTGTCAAAATCCGGCTTATCGATAATGTTAGTTGCGACCATCATGCCCATCAAGCCGCTGTTACCGTGAAGCGGCGCGGCAATAATACTGTTAATCGCCATCGGCCAGTCATGTTTGAAGCTGGAACTAACGTTGCTGTCCAAAAGCGCATCTGCACCGTTTTTAAGCTCATCGGAAAGGCGCACATACAATACGTCAGCCAGATATTCGTCAATGTTAACAAGCCCCGAACCTGCCGAAAGAACAAGCCGCTTTCCGCCCTCGAGGTACTTCTCAAGAAAGATCGCTATTCCTTCGACGTTTACCGATCGCGTTACCTGATCGCATGCAAGCTGCAAAAAAGTTGCGATTGTTTGTGTAACCTTCATGTTCTTGCTCATGTTGTACAGCAGCATCAGTTCTTCGTACGTCTGGGTAAGCTCGACGCTGACCATCTCAAGATGGCGTACCGACTTTGAGAATGTACGGAACTCGCGCGAAAATGATTCCAGGATGTCCGTCAAATATTGATAATCGCGACTGCTTTCCCTGACGGCATCTTCGATAAGCGAATAGTCAAGTCCAAGCATCGAACACTGCCTTGCAAGCTCTTCGTTGGGGCCGTTATATAAAGCGGCTGTGTCAATTACGGCAACTGCGATAAACTTATTGTCTTCCTTAAGACATATCGAAAGAAGTCTGGCTTCTCCGCCAAAGACCTGTACGGTTTCGGATTCATCTTTAAGGACCTTTTCGGCGGTTTGCCGGATACGCTCGATATCGCTTTTGAAGTGTTCGGTTTGCTGCTCCAAAGCACAGTTCATCTCGGTATCGAACACAAAAGTGTTAACGTTGAAGTTAATGATCCTGCCTGCAAAGTTTTCTAACGAATGCCTTTGTGCTGGTGAAAAAATGTTTATCGATGTATCTATCATTTATATCCGTTCTTCCTAAACTTTAGCTGTTATCGTCTGGTTTAGTAAATCTTTTACCGTACGTACAAGTTCCCTCGGGCTAAACGGTTTGCTTATACAAGCCGATATCCCAAGTTGCTCTTTAATCTCATCGTCCATCTCGAAATCCCTCGCGGTAAGCATCACCACGGGAATATCCATGGTCCTGTCATTTGCCCGCAGGTTCTCGACAAACTCAACACCGCTCATGATCGGCATCCTAAGGTCCGTTACAATAACATCCGGAAGATGCTCCCTTGCAAGATCAAGCGCCGACGCACCGTCCTGTGCGGTAAAAACATTAAATCCGTTTTTGCGAAATTTAAGCGCTACCACCTGGATAATGTGAAATTCATTATCGGCGACAAGTATTTTTTTTTCCGTTTCATCTTTCATTATCTTTGCCCTTTAACTGTTACGAATCCCGTGATGGGCTCAACGGTTATCGTAACAGAAATATCATTCAGTTTCAGCACTACCTTACCATCTTCGAGAAGTTCGTCGGACTGCACGCCGCCGAACGGGCTTCCCATATAATCGAAAGTAATCGCGCCCAGCGAATCGAACTCGGCGGCAACGGTTATTTTTCTAAAACGCACATCGCTATCGAATATAACCTCGAAAGGAGTTTCGTCTTTTAGAGGATGCCGTACGACATTTTGCGAATCGCACACAGCATACGTATACCTGTCGCCTCTTTCGCCGAAAACCACCGTAAAATTTTCCTGATTCATGATCGCCTGATTTCTGGCGTACTCAAGATCGGCTGCTACCATTGCCGCCGCCGAGGAAAGTTTTGACTGCGCAGCTTCGGTCACATAAGGCACAGACAAAATGCCGATGATCGCTATGATCACGATCATTATCAGCATTTCGCACAATGTAAAAGCTGAACCGATATTATCAAGCTTTTTCAAACTTCTTCTTTCCGTTACGATAACTTCTCATAAAACACTTTTAGTAAAGAGTATCCCTAAAGAATCTCCATTTTTATTTCGTCGTAAATCCTGCATAGCTTAACCGGAGTACTTTTGTTATGGGACCGATGCGATTCCGACAATTCCGATGTCTTGCAGCATTTGACCGGGAAGGCTATGCAAAAACGATAAAGCCAACGCCATCAGCCGTGACAATCCTTTCAACCGTTACAGCCGTCACACTTTTACCGATCATCCTTTCACTGTGGAACTAGATATCTGCTCGAAAAATGATACAAATAAAATGAATTAATCGCAGCAATTGTTTAACTCGGCTGATTATCGGTCCAAAGGGCTTGTTGAGAGGTGGTGGAAAATGGTGAATTATAACGAGAAGACATTTTCGCCCCCCAGACATGCACCGGGGGGCCAAAAACGTCTTAGCTGTTAATATGCAGCGTGAAACAGGCTATCGCATGCACGAAATTCGCCGGTAGCGGCGTTAAACCACCATCCGGTACCTTCCTGACCCGTAGGAGTTGCTTCGGGATCGTTTACGCACGTAACAGCGTCACGCATCTTTGAATCGTCAATGTAATAGTTCCTGGGTATTTTACTAAGATAAGGACCCATACCGTTATCATCTTTGACAGTAAGGGCGAACCGGAAATCCTCTTCTTCGATGTATCCGCCTGCGGCGAACTGACCGGGCATCAGTTCTTTGTGCTGTATTTTGTAAAGTTCGATCTGTGAGCGCACCATCTGAAGGTCACTTATAAGATCTTCGAGTCTTGACTCCGAACTTGCTTGTGAAAACTTAGGCACTATGATCGCTGCGATGATCCCAAGAATAAGGATAACAATAAAAATCTCCATCACTGTGAAGCCCTGTTTTTCAGTTTCCATGATCTTAACCTCAATAAAGTTCTTACTTGACTCGATGGCAGGCTGACCAGCCTAAACTTAAACTGATCGGCCATGCTTCATCGAATACATACATTCTCCCCATTTAATACGCGGCATGGGTAGCCGAATCGTTGGCACGAAATTCGCCGGTGTTCGTATTGAAGAACCATGCGCTCGTACCGTACTGAGGCTCCATACCCGATACCTCAACCGTATTGGTCAGCGTAAAGGGATTGTCAGGTATCTTCTGCAAATACCTGCCAAATGATTTTGAAGCGCCAGCGATCGAAGGTGAACCGTCTGAAAGTGAATAACTGGTCATGGCGGTTACAAAGTCCATATGAGGACCCGTCCCGGGAAGCTGGGCGACGTGCTGTATCTTATACAACTCGACCTGAGTTCGGACCATCTGAAGTTTCTTGATGAGATCCGAAAGCCTTGCCTCCTGAGAAGCCTGGGAGAACTGAGGAATCACAATAGCCGCGAGGATACCCAGAATGACCATCACAATCAGAATCTCTACCAAAGTAAAACCTGATCTTTTAGAGTTCATGATAACCTCTCCCAATTAAGGATTAACATTTTTTAAGCTATTGTCTTGAAAACAAAACCACCTGCTCAAGGGTCATGTATGCTAATGTCGGAGTCACATGGGGATCAATCCCTGACCAAGGCATTACCCTTTGGGCCTCTTTACTTGTGACTTCAAAAGCATTAGACTTCATACACACACACACTCAAACAAGCGATCTGTTTACGAAACAAATCACTTTAACCATAGAAAATATAAGAAATAAAAAGAGGTATGCCAAA
>JAGLHQ010000246.1 GCA_023143375.1 Planctomycetota bacterium | reverse complement strand
CGGACTGACCCTGGGCTGTTACATGTAACCCTTTCAGGCTTATAACTGTGGCTGCTGCCGAGATATGATCTCCTTGGGCTTGGGCCCGCCCCTAAGGGGTAAAATGCCTGACTTTGCTAAGTCAATCTCTATTTTATCATACTTTCTTGATTGTGCAAGAGAAAAGTTAGATGAATATCAAACTTTTTTTTAGAAAGATAAAAGCGGGCAACCGAAAGCTAAATTGCCTATTGTAACGAAACGAGACCCGGTCTCTTTTAGTTAAAATGGATAATCTGTGCCCACCCGTAAGTGCTTTGCTGGGCGAATCAGCAGGACAGAAGGGCGTTATTGTCGCTGGGGCGCAGGGAAAAGATAAAGAATTGTGGAACCAGCAATTAACACTAAAAACACGATCTTTTAAGAGATAAAATTAATAGCGAGAGGGTGGTTTTACAAATTTTACGTATATTTTTACTTGCCATTTCCGATAATCCATGGTAATTATGGTCACCGCAGAAGGAGTCGAGAAAACTCACTCCGAAAAAATAAGCCGCAGGTACTATTACAACATCACATTTTGAAAGGGAGTAAGATGAGAAAAACTGTATTGTTACTGGTTTTATTATTACTGTCAAGTCTCTTGACCGGATGCGGCACGATCATACATGGGAAATACCAAACTGTTCCGGTGTCATCAGAACCTTCAGGAGCGCAAGTTCGCTCAAGTAGTGGACAGACCTGCATTACTCCATGCGAGTTAAATTTATTGCGTGATAATGAATATGTATTAGTTGCAGAATTAGATGGTTATCACGCACAACAAACAAATTTGGGCAAGGACACTTCTGGGTGGTTTTGGGGGAATATTATTCTTGGTGGAATTGTTGGCGGGGCAATAGACAAAGCTACAGGTTCAGGCGATAAACTCGTGCCCGCTAAAGTCCATATTGATTTTACAAAAGGAAAGGTTTTTGGAGCAAAAGAGATTAAAGACGAACTTGTAGAGATGAAAGTAAAAGAGAACGAAGCCGTAGCCGATACCAATCCTCCAAATGCTGGGAATAAAATACCGTTATGTGCAAACTGTGAGCATGAAATTGGAAAACTGGAAAAAAGCTATTCTTACAAAGATAATATCGTTTGTAAGGGCTGTTATGCTAAATTGGAAACTCAGCCTAAAGCAAAAGAAGATGATCTGGCTAAGACTTTGACCGAGATGTCAGATTCCGATGTTGCAACAACCGGTGACAAAGAGAAAACGCAGATGTAAGTTAGAATAATTTAACCATTCCAAATCCCTCTATGGCGTGTGCTGTGGGGGGATTTTTTTTGTTTTGTATTAGTGTTAGAATTGATCCACTGAGATGATGGAACCGCTTAGGAGGATGTGTTCGTTTTCGTCGTATCCTGATACGTCCAGCACGCCGGAGTAGGTTACGTAGGCACCTGGCCTAAGCTGGGCAAGCCACTCGTAATGATTTTCGTTCAGGTATGCGATGACGTTACTATTATCGCCGGCCTTATGCTGGAACTTTGCATATAGTTGTCCCGACGGCTCAGCAAATCCATACTCGACCAGCAGACCTCGCCATATAACCGTTTTACCGATATCGGCAGGGCGTACCTGTCCGGGCTTTAGCTCGCCAAACTTCACCGCATCGGTGTATATCGTATCGATCTTATCGAATTCGTGAGCCGTGAAATCCGTTTTCGAAGCGTCCACCGGCGGGACGTAGCGAAGATCCATCTTGCCGCCTTTTTCCCTTTTCATCATTCCGTTGCCGCTCTTTCCCCAGATGGATCGCTGGATAACCTCAGATTTGCCGGCAGTGTAGGTTGCGATAAATATGCTGAACATTGCAGCTATCATCATTGTGACAGCGACGATCTCGATGATCGGCCTCGGCGGGATCACGAACATACTGTAACACTTTTTGCAGTACACGTTTTGCGTACGGCTGCCGCGTTTGATGGTAAAGCTGTTGTCGCAGTATGGACATTCGATCTTCATTTTCATGGTAAAATCTCGTTTTAAAACCATGCCAGCCGCGTCGCAGCCTTTAGGCGTAGACGGGTTGCAATAATCGCCCTACATGTACCATTTATCGGCGGTTTTTTATGCCAAATTCACTAATATTTGCTTTTAAATCAGCACTTGGCATCCGATAAGAAAATAAATGCTGCTTTGAGGCAGCCCTTTACACGTTTTTTTTGATTAAGCGCTTGTAAAGGCCGATATGATTTGCTAGAATCCGCATTCTTACGGGGCCGTAGCTCAGCTGGGAGAGCGCTACACTGGCAGTGTAGAAGTCGTGAGTTCGAGTCTCATCGGCTCCATTTTTATGCCTTGCTGATCATCTCAGCAGGGCTTTTTTTATGTTATCACCACTGTCGAAGTAGAGAGTAAGCTTACCTATGTCCTGCCGAAGTAATGTATGAGGTGCTAAACAGATGACGGACACTTGTTGAGAGGTTATCGATAAGCTGAATCAGCCGAACAATATACTTGTGATCAACGTTGGCGAGAAGCGGTTTGCCGACGGAAAGATCGACCTTCAGCTTGAAGAGAAAACAAATCCTTCGGATGCGATAGAGAGTGTCAAGAAGCTTTTGCAAAAGAAGAACTATTTGATAGAATATTATCTGTAAGTGTGTAGCTATTAGTTCGGAGTTTTGGAATTTGAAGGGAGTTGTCACTTGGGATTAAGCGAAGAACAGATGGATCGGTACAACAGGCATGTGATGCTTGAACAGGTCGGCCAGGCGGGTCAGGAAAAGCTGCTTGCGTCTAAGGTGCTTATCGTAGGCGCCGGCGGGCTTGGATCGCCTGCGGCGTTGTATCTTGGAGCGGCTGGGATAGGTACGCTGGGTATTGTCGATGCCGATGTGGTTGAGCTTACGAATTTACAGAGGCAGGTGATCCATCATACGTCCGATGTTGGCGTAGCGAAAGTCGTCTCTGCGGAAAATAAGATACGCGAGATCAATCCGGATGTGACGGTTAAGACTTATAACGTGCTGGCGAGGGCGGATAATATCGCCGAGATCGTGCGCGAGTATGATTTTGTGATCGATTGTACGGATAATTTTGCTGCGAAGTTTTTGATCAACGATGCGTGTTGGTTCGAGAAGAAGGCGTTTAGCCATGCCGGGGTGCTTCGGTTTGACGGGCAGACGATGACGGTAATTCCGGGCCAAAGCGCGTGCTATCGATGTGTGTTCGACAGCCCGCCGCCTGCCGAGACCATCCCAACGGCTGTGCAGATGGGGGTATTAGGCGTCTTGCCAGGCGTCATCGGTTCGCTGCAGGCGACCGAGGCGATCAAGTATGTGCTTGGCATAGGAGAGTTGCTGACCGATACGCTGCTGACGTATGATGCGCTGACGATGGAGTTTCGCAGGGTAAATCTAAAGCGAAACCCGAAATGCCCGATATGCGGCCAAAAGCCTACGATACTCGAACTTAAGGGCGAAGGGTAAGTATATGGTTCGTATTCGTATCGGTGCGGGGAAGGTTCTGCCGGGGCTGCTTGCGGCAGGCTTAGGTGCTCGCGGTGGCGGCGGGTTGTCCGCGCGAGAAGTTTGACGTCGGGCGATGCGTTTAAGGAAGTGCTTGCCAGGTATGACAGCTTTGCCCCTGATACGATAGGCGACGATTTCTATTATGACTTCGGTTCCGACGAACCATTTTCGCTGGACGGGAAATAAAGATTTACCGTAGAGATCGCTAAGAACGCAGAGGAAAAGAAAGTTAACCACTACCGGCTGAAGCCGGCGGTAGTTAACTTGTTGATTGATTAATTTGTGATATTTGGTTATCCTATCGGCATGTTGTCAGATGAATATAAAGTGAATTTGGTTAGTCCGCTGTTTGGCGAGTGGGTCCCTGATCCCGATAAAAAACCGATCGCGGTCCTTATGAGCGGGGGGGTTGACAGCAGTGTGTGCGCACATCTGCTAAAAGAGGCGGGATGGGACGTCGTCGGGATCACGATGCAGATACCGGTTTCGTGCGGTGTTGGGCCAAAGGGTTGCTGCGGAGCGGACGCGGCGATGGTTGCTAATGAGCTAGGGATCAAGCATTACTATGTCGATCTGCTCGAAGCGTTCGAAAAGCTCATCATCGAGCCGTTTAGAAAATCATACGCCAATGCAGAGACGCCAAACCCGTGCGTTGACTGTAACACGCTGCTCAAATTCGATCTGGTGTGGGAACTTATCGAAAAACAATTCGGTATTAAACACGTTGCGACGGGACACTATGCTCGCGTCGTAGGCGAAGGTAAGCAAACGTTCCTTAGGCGAGGTGAAAACCATGCCAAGGACCAAAGCTATTTTCTATACGGCATAAAAGCCGATCGGCTGAAAAACTTTGTGCTGCCATTGGGTGAGTACTCCAAGGAGCAGATACGCCAGATCGCAAAGAGGCTTAATCTTAGCATTGCCGAAAAGTCAGAGAGTATGGAACTTTGCTTTGCAGGCGAAGGTGACTACCGGGCGGTGCTTGAGATCGAAGAAGCCCAGACCGAAGGTGATATGCTGAACATGGACGGGGAAAAGATCGCCACGCATAAGGGGGTGGCGAACTATACTATCGGTCAGCGCCGGGGGCTTGGGTTTGCCGGCGGAGAACCGCTTTACGTAGGCAAGATAGACGCGGTGAAGAACACGGTTTCGCTCGGTAAGCGTGAGCAGGTTAGCAGAAAGATTATAAAGGCCGATGAGGTTAATGTGCTCGTCGAAAGCGAGTATAAGACGGACTCAAAACTTTTCGGTAAGATACGTTCGGGCGGAGAGCCGGGGGCGTGCAGACTCATCGCCGCTGGGGACGATAGTATGACGGTTGAATTTGACGCCGCGGTATTCGGTCCGAGCCCGGGACAACGGATAGTGCTCTACGATGAAAACGAAAATGTTGTGTGCGGCGGGACGATTAGATAATAGATATTAGATGTTAGATAATAGTAGAGGAGCCAGCCTCGCGGCTGGGACTGATTTATTAAAGGAGATTAAAATGAGTTGCGAATCGGATGTTAATTCAGAGGTCGATGTTAAACTCAGCATAAATGGCGATAGCGTAAAGCTCAATGGTTTTGTACAGGGGCTTGTCGCTAATGCGGTCTTAGGTATGCTGAAATCGCTTAAGGAAGTCGGGGAGATCGAAAGCTTATGTCTCGAAATCACTAAAAGGTAGACGTCATGAATTTTTTTTGGGATATCTGCGGAAATCCATATAATCTTCACCATAATTTCATCTTAAATCGCTAAGATATGCACAAGTTTATCGCGATTAGAAGTCGATAAAAATATGGATATGTATTTTTCAAAAAGGAGTTTGTTATGCAGAGGGATCGTAGGAAGTCGATTTTGTTGATTTTGTTGGCGATGATTGTTCTTGCGGTCGCACCGGCCGATACTAAAGCGGCAAATGATGACGCGCGTATCCGTAAGCTTGAGGCGGCGGTTGAGGCGTTACAGGCGGAACTTGCGACGTTAAAGGCAGAGCGGGCAGTAGAGAAACGTCAGCAGGCGGCGATTGACCGGCAGTATGTCGATAAGCTCGTTAGCCAGGCTGTCGATAAGAACAAGCGCAAAGTGGGACAGGTGCCTGCGTGGGTTAGCTCGATAAAGTGGCGCGGTGATTTCAGATATCGTTATGAGTTTATCGACGACTCCCGCAGGGGAAGAACACGTAACCGAAACCGTATTCGTGCGCGGCTTGGTATGAAAGCGACGCTGGATGATGAGTGGGATGTAGGCTTTAGGATCGCAACCGGTGACAGCGATACAGCAACTTCTGCGAACCAGACACTGGATGAGACTTTCGAACAGAAGGACCTGTGGCTCGATCGTGCGTATGCGGATTATCATCCGAGAAATATTGACGGCCTTAATATCGTGATGGGCAAAATGGCCATTCCGTTCTACCGTACCGGCGGTAACCAGTTGATCTTGGACAGTGATGTTAACCCGGAAGGCGGTGCGCTGAAGTATCGACGTGTTTTGAGCGACAACGTAACTGCGTATGTTAACGGCGGAGCTTTCTGGCTTGACGAACGCAGCGAGGACGAAGACTCCAGCCTGTTCGGTATTCAGGGATATCTTAAACATGCGTTCGACGACGGTACGAAGATGACGGCAGGGGTGAGTTATTACGATTTTGGTAATGTCGAAGGCAAGACCCTCAGCGGCGGAAGCGGACTGCTTGGCAATACGGCAGCGGCAGACGGTGTTTCATATAAGTACGATTACAACCTGGTGGAAGGTTTTGCCGATTACGGCTTTACGGTCAGCGAAATGCCAATGCTGGTTTACGGTAACTATATCGAGAATATGGCGGCGTCAAACAGTGCTAACGACGCGTATTCTGTCGGTATCAGGATCAATAGGGCCAAGGCTCCGGGCAGTTGGCAGGCGGGGTATCAGTGGCTTCGCGTCGAGAACGATGCGGTTCTTAGTACTATCGCAGACTCCGATCCTCTTGACGGTACGACAGGCGTCAAAGGTCACAAGTTTGGATTTAAGTATCAGCTTACCGACAACATCCAGAGCGGTCTGACATACTTTGACTGTGACAACTTAAAAACCGATGAGGACTATCAGCGCCTTCAGCTTGATATGATATTTAAGTTCTGATTTCGATGTGTACCATTTATCACAAAAGCAGGCCCGCAAAAAAAAACGGGCTTGTTTTTCTTTATCTATCCGTTAGACTATATGTATGGATATTCTTAAATTAATTTTAACTTCAATTGGCGGGACATGGTATGGCAAAGATTTTAGTAGTTGACGACGATGGCGATCTTGTAGCAGCGATCAGCACGGTTCTTGAAGGTAAGGGCTATGAAGTTGCAACCGCGTCCAACAAAGAAGAGGGCATGGCGAAGATCAAAGAGATCAAGCCCGATCTTGCGATCCTTGACGTGATGCTGTCTACATGGCAGGATGGATTTGAGATGGCCAGAGAGCTTAAGGGCGATGAGGGTCTCAAGGATATTCCAATTCTGATGCTTACGGGCGTTGGGGATAAAACCGGGATGGACTTTAAGTCCGAGACCGGTGATGCCGAGTGGCTTCCGGTTGACGCATTTCTTGACAAACCCGTGAAATCCGATGTACTTCTGGCGGAAGTTGAAAGACTATTGTCGTAACTTTTTATGAACCCTTTGGCACATAACGCAAAACTTGTCAAGCAGGCTTACTGGCTTATCAGGTTGAGGTGGGCAGCCGTGGTGGGTGTCTGTTTTACGGTTTTTATGGCTAACAGGCTCCTTGATATAAATGTCCAGGTTGTTCGTCTTTATTGTATTGCAGCGGTGCTTGTTTGTTACAACTGGGTATTCCTGGTTCTTGTTAATAGGGCCGTTAGAAACAAGCGTTCCGATCTCGCGGGTTTTATTAACAAGATAGTCAACTTGCAAATATCTGTTGACCTGATAGTCCTGACGATCATGCTCCATTTCTCCGGCGGCGTCGAAAATCCTTGTGTTATTTTCTTTATTTTTCACATGGTGATCTCCAGTATTCTGCTTTCGACGAAAGAGAGCTATCTTCAGGCGACGCTTGCGGTGGGTTTGATAACTCTTTTGGCGTTGCTTGAATACAAAAATCTCATACCTCATTATTGTCTTGTCGGATTTATTATGCGTGATCTGCACGGCGACGGGTTGCATATTGCCGGCGGGTTGTTCATTTTTGCGATGACGCTTTATATGATCGTTTATATGACCGGGACCGTGGCGACGCAGCTTCGTAAGCAGGAAGACGCGTTCCGTCAGGCGAATATTCAGTTGGAACAAAAGGATCGTCTTAAAGACGAGTATGTATCGCGTGTAACGCACGATATTAAGGGGCATCTTGCTGCGATCCATAGCTGCCTTGAGGTTGTCGACAGCCGGATGGTAGGGCCGCTTAACGAAAAGCAGCAGGAATTTGTCCAGCGTGCCTATGCGCGTACCTGTAAACTGGCTGATTTTGTCCGGACGTTATTGAAACTTACGCAGATGCGGCTTAACGATAAGTTCGACAGAGAAGTGTTCGTCTTATCTGAGATGATTGACAGTGCGGTTGCATCTGTGAAAACGCGGGCAGGCGATAAGTCTATCACCTTATCGCACAGCTTTGAGCCGATGGTCGATAAGATATATGGAAATCATTTCTCCATCGAAGAGATGGTAGTTAACCTGCTGCTTAATGCGATCAAGTATACGCCGGAGCATGGAACGGTGACGCTTAATGTTATCGATCAGCAGGAAGATATTTTGATCGAGATCGTCGATACCGGTATTGGGATCCCCGAAAGCGAGCTTGAGTTTGTTTTCGATGAGTTTTACCGCGCATCGAACGCACGTAAAAGCGAATGCGACGGAACGGGGCTGGGCTTATCGATCGCAAAGCAAATAGTACAAAGGCATTGTGGAAAGATATCGGTAGAAAGCAAGCTTGGCCAAGGAACAAGGCTTGCGTTTACACTTCCAAAGGGCGGTTGTGCGAAAACCGCAACCCATTCCCTTTAGCACTGACTTGCGATAATGTCGATAGTTTTACTTTATGTCCGTTTTTTTTGTCGATCCGCCGGCGCCTTTTATGTCGTAGACCTTGGCAGGTTTTCCGTGTTCTATCAGTTCCTTGTGCAAGTCCTCTAGTTCCATCGATCTCTTCTTAAGTTCGTAGAACCCGTGCCACCACGCGTAGTCCGGTGCCATCATTGCAGCGCCGAATCTTGCTCTTCTTCCCTCGTGGTGCCAGAGTTCGTAGAATTCGTATTCGAACTTTTCGTCAAGCTTTTTGGTCTTATCCAGCAATTTCTTTTCGTAAAGTTCGTCAATCAGTTTTTTGGCGGGCTTGAAATAGTTTTCGTTATAGTTCTCTACGGTCCTATCAAGATTGACGAAATGGCTGTCGGTCCAGCCGGGTGAGTGACATGCCATGCATACGGATTTCATTTTATCGCGCTCTGTTTCATGGTCGGTTTTTGCGGGCCAGGGCGTGAAGTCTTCCGGCCGAACCGTAAGCGGTGCCTGCGTTTCCCATGCGAGGCGTTCTGTTACGTCGTGTGTTGCCGGTACATCGTTTACGCCGGACATGTGGCAGACCGAGCATGTTGGGGCCCTATAGTCCACACCCGGTGTCCAGGCGCCTGGGGTTGCCGAGAAATTCCACGAGTCACCTTCTGCCTGATAGATCGCTCCGTGTTTTGACTCGTGGTATATCTCTATTTGCGGATGGTCCGGACCGAGATGACATTGTCCGCATGCTTCCGGTTTGCGAGCTTCTGCAATTGAGAATTTGTGACGAGTATGGCAGCTTGAGCAGCTTCCCTTTGACCCGTCGGGGTTGATCCTTCCTACGCCGACGTTCGGCCATGTATTTTCTGCAAATTTTCCGTTTTCCATTTTGACGACGGTTCCGTGGCAAGCGTAACATCCGGTTACCCGTTCGATTTCATTGTTAAGTCCGCCGTTGAGCCAGTGGTCTATCTTCCAGATCAGTTCCAGGGTGTTTGCGTGCTTGCTCTTTGCGTATTCTGCCGCTTCTGTTGCGTGACAGCGTGAGCAGTCCTTTGGTGAGACAATAGGGCTTATCGGTATCGATATCATGTTCTTGTGCATTTTGCTTATGTCGTTATCGGCTGGTGATGCCCTGTGGCAATCGATGCATGAGATATTTGAGTGTGCGTGCCGGCTCAATGACCAGTCGGCGACGATACCGGGGGTTTGCTCGGCGTGGCATCCTATGCACATGGCGGCGTCTTCGGAGATTTTTTTGCTTATATTGTATTTCTTAAGATTAGGGACCGTCGCACCCTGATCGACAGCCAAGGTCAGGCTGGAAAAAACAATAGTTATAATGATCGATGCCGCGATTGTTTTAGTTTTCATTTTTTGCCCCTTTATTCTTCGAAGAGTTTTGAAGTTCTTTGATGCGATATGTTTTCATGGCACGTTATACATTTTGATTCCGGCGAGTCCGGATCGATCAGAACCGGTCGATGCGCTTTTTGTACGGCAGAGTTTGCAGGCTTTGCCAGCAGGTTGTCGTGGCAGTTAAGGCATGTTGCGTTTGTGAAATGTTCCGTGACGAACTTGCTCATTTCGCCGACATCGTAATCGTCAAGGGTGTAGAACTTGTAAATGTCTTTTGCCCCTTTATATCCTTTTACTATCAGGTGGGTGAAGTACTTGTCCTTTGGCGGCAGGTGGCAATCGATGCAGTCTACGGTGTAGCCGATGTTGTTGGAACCGTGTGTTGAAAGCTCCCATGTCTGGTAAGCGGTATTCATGAAATGGCATTTGCTTCCGCAGAAATCGTTGGTCGAGAAGGGTTTCATAGTGATGTTGATCGTTATGAAACAAATTAACGCGAAGATCGCACCTGCGATAAATATCAAAATCCTTTTCTTCATGTTCGCCTCCTTGTTATTTAATCCCGGCTGGCTTTAACTCTAACGCAGCAAAAATTAACTGCAAGAGAAAAATTAAAAAACAGGACTATCTTTATCCTGCAAGTTACAGCTTGACCGGGCCGGGGTTGTGATTATAATCTTTTGAATGAATTTCAGTTAATTTGTGAGGTGATTTTGGGCGATCGGGAACGATCAAATGATATACGCAGGGTGTTTTCGGAGATAGCCGGTAGCTATGATCTTACAAACCATCTGATGAGTTTCGGTACGGATATCGGTTGGCGCAGGCGGGCGGCAGAGGCGGTGATGCTACAGCCTGGCCAGGAGGTTCTTGATATGTGCTGCGGTACGGGGGATGTTGCGATAACCTTTGCAAAAGCTCAGCCGGGTTTAAAACGAGTCGTTGGGTGCGATTTCAGCAAGACTATGGTCGAGCTTGCAATGCAAAAACAGGCCAAACTTGCCAAAGAAGGCGAACTTGACTTTGAAAATCTTCAGTGGTGCCAGGGCGATTGCCTTGCGACGGAATTTGCGGATAGTTCGTTCGATGTGGTTAGCTGTGCGTTCGGGCTTCGTAATATGGTCGATCTGTCGGCGGGGCTAAAAGAGATGCATCGGGTGCTAAAGCCGAATGGGCGTGTGTGCATACTGGAGTTCTCACTGCCTGCCAATATTTTGGTGCGGTGGGGGTATTTATTGTATTTTAATTTCGTGCTGCCTTTGGTCGGCGGGGCTATCAGCGGAAAGTTTAGCGCGTACCGTTATCTTGTAACCAGCGTTCGTAAATGGGACAGAGAGGTTGACCTTACCGGCGCATTAGAACAGGCAGGGTTTGGCGAGATCAACATCACGCCTCTAACTCTTGGTATAGCGAAAATCCACATCGCGCACAAGAGATAGCCCAATGCAAAAAAAACCGACACGGCTGGACACCCGGTAAGTGGCACAGCGTGCTGTCGAGCCACGTTTAAACCCCAAAAACGCCGGTTACTATTTGTAATCGGTATAGAAACGGTATACTTTTGGTATACTAAACGGAATCCAGATCAAGATGTTTTTGGATTATAGCATTCCGTCAAGTTCGGCGATTCCGTCTACGACGCCGCAGACGTGTACTGCGTATTTATCTGCAAAGTCCGGGCAGACCTTTGGGTACTGTTCGGCAATAGCTGCTTTTAGCGCCTCTACGCTGTCGGCTTTTACTAGTGAGCCTGATGCCCCTTTGTCGCCGCCGCCCAGCATTCTTTCGCCAAGTACGCCGCCTACGCTGCGTGCGATCTCGCACATCGCCTCAAGTTCGTCGCCTGAGATGACGTAGTCGTCTCTTAGTCCGAGTCCGTCTTTACGGAATATCTCGCCGACGGTTTCGATGTCGCCTGCTTTCCACGCGTCCATCATCTGGTAGAACCGCTTTTGGGCGTTGTAGATGTAATCCAGTCTTTTGCAAAGGTCCGGGTGGTCGCCGCCGAATCTTGCCATAATCTCATTGTATAGTTTATCGGTCACGTCAGCGAGGGATTCTATCTCATAGCCCGCATCTTGCAGTATCGCGACGAGTTGCTCGCATTCGTTTCGTCTCACTTTGTAAGTCGATTTTTCAAGGCCGGGGCGAACGGTTCCTGTGTCCATTACGACGATGCGGAAATCGGTGTGGCCGGCGCCGAGCGGGATGTAGTCGATGGAGGATGTTTTCGGGTTGTAGTGAGTCCCCATATCTTTTTTGGCGAAGAGGATCATGATCTGGTCGAGCTTGCCGCAAGGCGATCCGATGTAGTCGTTCTCCACCGCCTGTGCGAGGTCAACAATCTTTAGCTTATCGTCAAGGTCTATGCCGTTAACCTCAAGCATCGTCAGTATCAGGTTTAGCGAAAGCGATGCCGAACGTGACATTCCGCCGCCGGGGATGTTTCCGTAGATGACTGCGTCGAAGCCCTTTGTAAGCTCAAGGCCCTCGCGGTTTAGAATATAGTTTACGCCGTATGGGAATCGTGCCCATGAGTCTTTGACCGACAGCGGGGCAGGTACGTCGCCGAGATCGAATTCTATAACGCCGTCGTCTGGGAAGTTTGCGCTGAATATCCTTACCTTTGAAGTGTTGTTCGGTTTGTAGCCCAGCCAGATGAATCTGTCGGTTCCGACGCCGAACAATTCTGTTCCGTTGTAGTCGCCGTGTTCAACGCCTAGGCAGAATCTCGAAGACGATCTTCTGACTTTGGCGCCGCTGATGTCAATGCCGACCTCTTTTGAAAGCTGCTTGATCTTTTCGATAGCTGCTTTTTCGATTTCGTCTAAGTCCATTTCTTCGACCCCAAAAAATAACTGTTATTTTCACTGAACCTTTATAATAGTAACGGCAAGAAGGAACAAATTCCAGTGTGTTTTTATTAAATATCGTTGGATAATATTCAACTATCCTATGAAACCGAAACATCTTGACAGTTGGCGGGCTGAGTTTTATACTGCCAAAGCAAACGTTTTTTTGAGCGGACTCTTATTATCGGAATATTATGATGATTATGAAAAAATCGATCCTAAGTTTGGCAGTTTTAACTTGTGCAATGATGATGACAGGTTGTGCAACTCAGGTTACTTCTGACTTGCGTTGTGAATACATGAATAATCCGCTTGGGATCGATAACTCGATGCCGCAGCTTAGCTGGAAACTTCAAAGCACCCAAAGGGCTCAGCCAAAGGCTGGGATCGCCACATACAAGGTTGCACATAAAGAGTTCACGCATGCAGACTTTCCTGTCGTAGTGCTCATCAATTCAACCAGTGCCAGTGCCTCTGAGATATTGGCAGGCGTATTGCAGGACAGAAAATATAAAAGGGCGGTGCTGGTAGGCGAAAGAAGCTATGGAAAGGGTACCGTTCAAGGTATAACCGATCGCTGTGGAAATGATTCACAACTGAAATATACTATGGCACATTATCACTTGCCTTCAGGAAACAAAGTTGAAAGCAGGGACATAATGGAGCGATCGGGAAGAACCGATTGGGGTGTTTCGCCTGATGTAAGTGTGCAGATACAAAGCCCAGAGCTAAAGCCAAACGAGTCCGCCATAACGATTGAGCGGGACAATTTTTCTGACATGACGGATCAGACTCCGGTTCAGCAAGTGATCGATTCGGATTCGCAATTGGCGATCGGATTACTGGTGCTAAAGAGCAAAATAATTCAATCCGGCCTTGAAATATAAAATTTCAGTATTTTGAACGGATCAGTTTTCGGGGGGGGGAAGGTCAGCCTTATTTGTAATATTTGAACGGAATAAATTATACCAATCCTAATAAAAAAAGTAGCAAGGATACAAAAAGAAAAAGCTTTGTTCCTGAGTCAGAAACAAAGCTTTTCTCATGGGCCCACTAGGACTCGAACCTAGGACAAATGGATTATGAGTCCACTGCTCTAACCAACTGAGCTACGGGCCCGGTCTTGTTCCGAAGGACAAGGTTGAATGTCGCATGTTACACAAAAAAAGGCGAATCAGCAACAATTAGTCGCTGTAAACCGCTTTTTTTTTCGTTAATAGGAGTTTATCGGTAATAAAACCAAATTTTTTGCATACTTTACATGCGGCTGGTCGATATTTCAAGAAGATATATTGGAAAATGCTTAAAAAATGTTTTTTGGCAATATTCGATTTGTAAAAAGCGGTGTTTTAATATCGGACGTTACATATTAAAAGGATTGAGTTAATGGCAGGACGCATACCCAAGGTAGTTGTCATCGGACCGGCGTGTGTTGATATCGCGATCAAGTGCGATAGCTTTCCGAGGCCGGGGCACAAGGTTGCCGGTTCCGGGTTTACATCTCTACCGGCAGGCGCAGGGGTCAATATGGCGATAGAGGCGGCGCTTTGCGGATGCGAAACCTATGCCATCGGAAAAATTGGCGACGATCACTTTGGAACTATTGTAACAGAAACACTCCAGAGCAATAACGTCAATACCGATTTCCTTTACAAGGCACAGGCAATAAACACCGGCATAATCGTAACGATGGCAGATTCGATGGGCGAAAACAGCAGTTGTGTTTCGTTAGGTGCCAACAGATCGCTGGGTGCAGACGAAATAGAATGTGCCATGGCAGAGCAGCTCATAGGCTCAGCCGATGTCTGCCTCATACATAGTGATGTTCCTCTGCTGACGGCCATTGCTGCGGTCAGGCTTGCAAAAATATATTCGACAAAGGTTGTGCTTAAGGCACACTTGGCATTAAGCGAAACAGGCGAACTGGTTGATCCCGATTGGCCAATGGAATTTTATTCTGCAAATGTATTGATCGCAGACTTCGGGAATTCGACAGCCGCCGCCGAAGCAGGCGCCGGTAATGTGCACCGATTGAAGTTTGTAGGCTCGGAGTTTGTCGCCGGCGGTATCGAATGTGTGGCCATTAATATAGGCCAAAGAGGAACACTCGTAATAGATCGACAGGGGATCACTGAGGTGCCGGGATTTGAGATCGACATGATAGACCACACGGCATCGGGAGATGCTTTCGCAGGCGCCTTTGCCGCTTCATCCGGATCGGGAGACTCGACGCAACTAGCAGCCAAATTTGCATCGGCCGCCGAGGCACTGGCAGCTTCAAGGTACGGCAGCGGAGAATCCCTTCCGAATAAGGAAGAAATCATAGAACTACTGCAAAAACAACCCGATTGATAGGATCAGTTAATGTTATTTCAAAGAGAAAATCAACGTGTTTCAGCAAGCGATATACTACAGTCGATAGCCGCCGGAAACGAGGTCAAGATGTTCAAATGTGCTATTACAGGCACACTTGACATTAACAGGCTGCTGGAAAAAAATGAAAACTTCGATCTTTCGAAGATAAAAGTAGAATCGAACGAGGACAGAACAACGATTAGTCTCAGCGAACCGATAGAGTTTAATGATTGTGTCTTTGAGGATAACATTTATTTTGCCCCGCCGTGGGATAAACCAAGCCATGTCGAGGTCGTATTCGAAAAGGATGCGGTCTTTAATTCGTCGCACTTCATGGGCCAAACACGTTTTGCAAAGGCCAGGTTTCGCGGCTATGCAGGATTTGACGGGTGTACGTTTGAACGGATCGCAGTTTTCAGGGACACCGTTTTCGAGGGCAGCGCGATGTTTAGAACTGTCGTTTTTACCGGGTATGGACTTTTTAACGATGCTGTTTTCAAAAAGGACGTAGGTTTTACGAACACCTGTTTTGCCAAGGGCGGAAACTTTACAGATGTTAAGTTTTTCGATAGAACGGATTTCTCCGGTGTTTATGCAATGAGTAAATCCGTCCCGGTTTACGAGGATGTTTGGTTTGCACGTCAAAAATATGGCGAAGATGAAACTTTCTGGAGGTTTATAAAACAGGCCGCTCAGGAAGCTGGGCATTATCGGCTTGCCGGAGAAAGCTTCTTTAACGAACGATGCGCGCATTTATGTTACAGGTTTTTCGGACACGATTTTGACGAACTGAGTTTAACGCAAAAATTGCTGAAACTTGCTGTCGGGATCAAACTTTTGCCGGAACTGATTTTCGGAAGACTACTTTTCGGATATGGCGAACGTCCGGTTCGCGTACTTTTTGCAAGTCTTATTATAATTGTTGTTTGTGCGATTTATTATGCTTCACCAAGCGCTATGATATACAGCCGTTTGGATTCCGAAGTCAGGCAGTTAAGCGTTATGGATGGATTATATTTCAGCACTATTACATTTACTACACTTGGTTTCGGGGATGTACATCCCGCGCCGGTTCACCTGCCGACAAAGTGTGTCGCTATGATCGAGGCCCTTAGCGGGGCCTGTCTAATGGCGCTATTTGTCGTAGGGCTTTCAAAAAGATACTCAAGGGGCTGACACGCATTTAAGGACAGAAAGTTTTTAGGAGAGACTGGCTTATGGTAGTTATAATGAAAGATGTTTCACACGCCGAACGCGGACGCGATACCGTCCATCGGTGGGAAGATAATCCGCTGATAGACATAAGCGATCTTGAATTCAAATGTTCCGATATTCACAACGCAGGAGTCGTCGCGTTTGAAGGAAAGACCATACTGCTTGTTACCATCGAGCATCTTTCAGGAGTACGCTGTATTCACCTGGCAAAAACAGACGGCAGCGGGCGTTTCACCGTTGACCCTAAACCATTGATCAGTCCGTCGAACGATCCTGAATATAAACAACATGAATGTCGAAGCGTACTGGACGCCAGGGTAAGCTGCATCGACGGCGATTATTATATAATGTACAATGCGTTGGGACATCACGGGTACAGGCTTGCGCTTGCAAGGACAGAGGATTTCAAAACCATCGAACGCATCGGCATAATATCAGAACCGGACACAAAGGCTGGTGCGCTTTTCCCAGAAAAAATAAAAGGACGATTCGCAAGGCTGGAACGACCGTGTTCAGGCAATTGTATGTGGATAACATACAGCGACGATCTTATCTACTGGGGAAGTTCAGAACTGATTATATGTCCGAGAGCCGGATTCTGGGATGCCAACAGAATAGGAATTGGCCCGCCGCCGATTAAAATAAACGAAGGATGGCTGGTGCTTTACTATGCTGCAAAGGATACTTCCGCAGGACCGATCTACAGGCTTGGGGCGGCTATACTCGATCGGAAAGAACCTACAAAGGTCATCGGAAGGGCAGGCATACCCATATTGTCGCCGAGAGAGGACTACGAAAGGATCGGCGATGTGCCTAATGTTATTTTTGCTACGGGAGCTTTTATTAGAAACGAAAAAAACCTTGTGATATTTTACGGGGCGGCCAACAGTTGTATATGCATCGGAACAACATCCGTAGAAGATGTTGTGACAAGTTGTATGGAAAGCGAGAAGGAGTATTAGATGCAGATAAGAAACGTCAAAAAACTGGACTTACTCCACAGGGTACCGGAAAATCCGGTAATTACCGTAGAAGACATACCGTTTCGGGCAAATACGGTTTTTAACGGAACACCCGTTGCGACAGACGACGGCGTATACCTGCTCTTAAGAATTGAGGGCCAGCATGGATATTCCTTCTTTGCACTTGCACGCAGCACCGACGGCCTGAATTTCACAATAGATGAAAAGCCCGTGATGCTCCCGGCAAAGGAAGGTCCGTTCGCGAAATACGAAACCAAAGGAATTGAGGACCCGCGAATAACCATACTCGAAGGAACATGTTATGTGGTCTATACCGCCGTCGGTTTATGCGGATCGAGAATAGCCCTTGCAAAAACAGAAGATTATGTCAACTACGAAAGAATAGCTATAATATCCGAGCCGGGCAACAAGGACGGAATCTTGTTCCCCCGTAAGATCGGCGGGCGGTACGCAAGGCTGGACAGACCGATCGGGCTGGGCGTAGGAAGCATGTGGGTTTCATATTCGCCGGACCTTATTAACTGGGGCGATTCGCAAGTGATAATTAGCCCGAGATCCGGATACTGGGATAATTTTCGCGTCGGAGCATCGGTAACACCCATAGAGACCGAGGAAGGTTGGCTTGAAATATATCATGGCGTGAAGATGACTTCCGCAGGACCGATCTACAGGATCGGTGTGGTGCTGCTCGATCTCGACGATCCGTCAAAGGTCATCAAGCAGGGAGCTCAGCCAATACTTTCGCCAAGGGAAGATTACGAACGTATCGGTGACATTGGCAATGTTTGCTTTGCATGCGGTGCGGTCACCGACGATGACGGAAACATGAAGATATACTACGGAGCCGCAGACACCTCGATATGTATTGCAACATGTACCCTCGATCAGCTTCTTAACGAAGCATTTTGATAGTCTGCACAAAAAAGGCCGAGCAAGCTATTCGCCTGCCCGGCCAATCCGTGTAATGTAAATTATTGTTAACTGTTAAAATCTTCAAACTCTTTGTCCTCTAAGGGGATAGCGTTCTCGGTCTTGGCAGCGGCAGGTGCCTTTGCAGGCTTGCTGTCGGCTTTTCCGCTAGCTATCTGATGGAATGCAGTGTCCGAGTGCGACGGGTTCCGGGATTTTGTTGCAGTCTCTGACCCTGCATGGCTTGCGCTTCCGCCAACCAGTGCGGACAGTTGCCCAACGATTGTGTTCATCTGTTCCGCCTGGCCGCTGAGCTCCTCAGAAGCGGAGGCACTTTCCTCGGCGTTGGCAGCGTTGGCCTGAGTGACCTTGTCCATCTGGGCAATGGCTGTGTTGACCTGATCGATACCCTGTGACTGCTCCTTCGATGCAGCGGCGATCTCGCCTACCAGATCGGATGTCTTTGCGATACCTTCTACGATAGTGCCAAGAGTCTTGCCGACCTCTTCTGCGATGTCGACGCCGTTCTTGGAGTTCTTTACAGAATCCTCGATCAACTCCGATGTGTTCTTTGCAGCCTCTGCACTTCTCATAGCGAGGTTACGAACTTCCTCGGCGACGACTGCAAATCCCTTACCGGCTTCGCCTGCACGAGCCGCTTCGACGGCAGCATTCAATGCCAGCAGGTTTGTCTGGAAAGCGATCTCATCGATAACCTTGATGATCTTGGCAGTTTCGTCGGACGACTTCTGAATGTCCTGGATAGCTGCATTCATTCTGCCCATCGCTTCGTTACCGCTGTCAGCGGCTTTTTTCGCCTCACTAGACAATGTGTTTGCCTGCTGAGCGCTGTCAGCATTCTGCTTTGTCTGGCTGGCCATCTCTTCTAAGCTTGAGGATGTCTCTTCAAGACCTGCTGCCTGCTCGGTTGCCCCCTCAGCCAATGACTGCGATGCCGATGAAACCTGGCCGGATGCTGCTGATACCTGCTTAGAACCGTCGGACAAGCCAGCAATTATACGGTTGATCGGATTAACGATCGAACGCGTAAGTACCACAGCAATAGTAAAGCCAAGCACTATGGTGAGAATCGAGACAATAAGCATAATGCTCGCAGCCCTCTTCTCATCAGTTTCAGCCTTATGCCCTGCCTCTTCAGAACGTTTTCCCATCGCTAACATGAAGCCTGCTATCTCATGGTTGAGTTTGTCCTCAGCTTCTTCTACAACTTCTTCAAGCAGGCGAGCTTGTGCAAAATTCTTTGCATGAAGCAATTCAATCGCTTTCTCTGCCAAAGCATCAAAAGTCTTATGCTCTGCTCCCATTTTAGCAAGACTGTTCATTGCGACTTCCATCTCTTCTGCAAGCTCTTCTGTATGGGCAGGCCGTTCTTCGAGGAATGCTATTGCTTCTTCAAATTCCTTATCTACTTCTGCTGCCAATTCCTCGAACTTTTCTACATTCTCTTCGAACATTTCTTCGGCATGAGCACCTTCTTCTTCGCCGAAACGGAACGCACGTTCCAGTGCTATGGCCTGTTCAAGTTGATGGACCTCAATCGAGGCCACTTTGTTTGATAGCGGAATGATCTCTTCGGCGAGCTCTTCTATCTCGAGACCTATTCCGTTCATAGCAACAAGGGAATAAACTGTAACAGATGTCAAAAGTACAAGTACAAGACCGAAGCCACCTATTAGTTTAGAACCAAGTGTCCACTTCATCGAGCAGTCTCCACGGCTATTCTTTGTTCTTGCGTAAAACATAGTCAGCCCTACAGCCAGCAATATAACCACCATGCCCAGACCGTAAAGTGGCGTGTTGCCTAACCCTGCATGAGCAACTTTTTTGTGGTGCTTTGCAATCTCTTCGGTCTTCATACTTCTCAATATTGATGCTACCGCAGCTTCGTCTGCAGCCGAAGCCGCATGTCCACCACCTGCATCTTCGCCGTGACCGCCGCCCGCCATTACATCCGTTGATTTGGAAGGATAGGCCTCGCTTGAACTTGCAAAACATGCTGATGACACAGCAAGCATGCAAATCACAATTACCAGCATTTTCGCCAGTTTTAACATTTCTTTAGATTTCATTTTGTTCTCCTAATAATATTACTTGTTTCTCTGTTCCTGATTAATTTTATTTCTCCCTAAGCAGTCATCTTACTGAAATCCTCCCCACCCAACACCTTATCGATGTCCAGCAGTATCTTGACGTCATCGCCGATCTTGCCCATTCCGCTGACGAAATCGGTATCGACAGTCGAACCGAACTGAGGTGCGTCCTCGATCTGCTCTTCTTTGATATCAAGAACTTCCTGAACGTGATCGACAACGATGCCGGTCTGGAATGCTCTTTCGCCCTGGGTGATCTCGACGACGATGATACAACTCTGTTCGGTTCTTTCTGCTTCTTCCATCCCGAACTTCAAACGAAGATCGACGACCGGAATAACCTGCCCGCGAAGATTGATAACTCCCCTTACAAACATCGGCGTCTGAGGGACGTTGGTGATCTCCATATACCCGATGATCTCGCGGACCTTAAGTATCTCCAGCCCGTACTCTTCGTTTGCAAGGGCGAAGGTAAGGTACTTACCTTCTTTTTGAAGTGATGTGTTCTGGACGACTTCGTTTACGACAGCCGTCTGCGCACTTTCTGTGCTTTGTTCCATAGTATCTCCTTTAGATAAAACGGTTTATTACTATTTAATTTTATTTCGCAGCTTTTGTCGCAAGACCTGACAGGGTGTTTTTTTACAACGTCTCTCTCACACGAGAACTGCGACGCATGTACTTCGTGTCTTTGCGCGGCGGATATAACGACTTTCTTTCTGGGTGGGTAAAAATTCTGGCGTTTCTAGAGATATTCTCCGAAAACCCCATCTAGGTGGGCAAAACTGCCAATATGGTAAGGGGATTTTCTTTGAAGTATTTAATGCTATGATAAAATTT
Source organism: Planctomycetota bacterium (assembly GCA_023143375.1). Taxonomy (GTDB): domain Bacteria; phylum Planctomycetota; class Phycisphaerae; order Sedimentisphaerales; family Anaerohalosphaeraceae; genus JAFGKL01. The sequence continues at coordinate 522 of JAGLHQ010000246.1, read as the reverse complement.
TACGGATAATGGTCCGATAAGCCGTGAATTTAATTTCCAACAAGGCGGCTTTAGCCGTCCGAAGGACTAAAGCCCGAGGATTTAAAATCCTCCGTCTTTAGACGCTCTTTTTCAAGCGGCGGTTTAGCCCGCCGCAGAGAACCCACCGGCTTCAGCCGGTGGTAGTTAAGTAGCTTAGTTATTGTTATGTGCAAAATTAAAGGCGATCTGCCGCAGCCGTTCCAGTGTATGCTCGAAAATCATTTTGTACGACTGACAAAAATAACTTGCGTTGGTAATATCGTCGCTAACTATGATCCTGTCCTTTGGGCATCCGCCCCTGCAAACAGCGTTATACCTGCAAATAAGACAGCGGTTGTTGAGACTGCTTTTTTGGCGTGCGAATTTCCGCTTAACATCCGACAAAACTAGTCTTTCCATCGGCGTTTCGAGTATGTTCCCAAGCCTGTGTGCGTCGTCTACAAAGAAGTCGCAGCAAAACGCGTCGCCGTTATGCTCGATCACAATATAATCGCCGCACTT